>CALEST010000156.1 GCA_937907555.1 uncultured Sediminibacterium sp. | reverse complement strand
TGGTGGTAAAGAGAAGCGTGTATGAAGACCTGGGTTCTTTTTATATGGTGAATTGTTCAGAAGACTGGTTAATGTGGAACCGAATCGCTGCCAAATATCCTGTTGCGTATCATCCGGAAGTGCTGGCAAAGTATAGAAATCATGAACAGAATATCACTTCTGCCTCATTTAAAAACCGGAAGAATTTTTTTGATATCTATAATACCATGCTCTATAATATTGCTCATTTACCAGAGCATTTACGGGCTGAATCAGAAAAAGCTTCGCGAAAAAATTTCTCTTTTTACTTTGCAAATCTTGCCCATCGGCAATACCATGCCAACCATGACAAGGAAGAAGCCATTATTGTGGCCAAAGATGCTTTAAAGTTTCAGGTGAATGCCTATTCTGTTAAGTCGTATCTGAAACTGTTATTTAAAATTGCCACTCGCTATCAATAGCAGCTTTATCAAGTAATTTCCTTTTAATACCTTCGCCGGAAATATGTTTTCATGGCACCCACTGCATTTTTATTTGATCTGAACGGCACAATTGTAGATGATATGGCCTACCACAAAAAAGTGTGGCACCATGTATTGGTGAATGAGCTGGGAGCCAATATGAGTTTTGAAGAAGTGGCTGCACAGATGTACGGGAAGAATTCAGAATTACTGGATCGCGTATTTGGAAAGGGTCATTTTAGTCCGGAGCAAGTGCATGAAATTGAAATGGCCAAGGAAAGAAAATACCAGGAGATCTACCGACCCGATATGCAGGCCCTTCCTGGATTAATGGAATTTCTTGAAGCTGCCCGCCTGGCTGGAATACCAATGGGCATTGGATCTGCAGCCATTCCATTCAATATTGATTTTGTGTTGGATGGCCTGGATATCAGAACCTATTTTACCAGTGTAGTAAGTGCTTTTGATGTTCCTGTTAGTAAGCCCAATCCGGATGTGTTTTTAAAAGGAGCAGCCGAGCTGGGAGTTGCACCTGAAAATTGTATTGTATTTGAAGATGCACCCAAAGGAGTGGAAGCCGCAGCCAATGCAGGAATGAAAGCCGTTGCTATTACCACCATGCATTCAGAAAATGAATTTAAAGGATATAATAATATTATTGCCTACACAAACGACTATAATACACTCATGCATTTAATACCCTAAAATCCATTTGTTTTGGTTAAATTGGTTGTTTAAAAAATGAACAATGGCCAACCCGGAATGGAAAGGAGTATATCCTGCTTTGCTAACCCCCTTTCATGCAGATGAAACTTTAGATGAAGCTTTATTTATCAAGAACCTGCGTGCGCAGATAGACGCGGGAGTTGATGGGGTAATTATTGGCGGATCGCTTGGTGAAGCCAGTACCTTGTTGAATGAAGAGAAGATTCAGTTGTTACAAATTGCCAAGAACGAAGCAGGTGAAGGGTTTCCGGTGATTGTAAATATTGCGGAATCTACCACCAAAGCAGCAGTTGCTTTTGCAAAAGCCGCAACGGATGCAGGCGCAGATGGTTTTATGCTTTTGCCTCCCATGCGATACAAGTCTGATGATGAAGAAACGGTTGCTTATTTTAAAGCAGTAGCCAATGCAACACCCAAGTCTATCATGATTTATAATAATCCGGTGGATTATAAAATTGAAGTAACCTTAGACATGTTTGCTTCACTGGCAGCCTGCGAAAATATTCAGGCAGTTAAAGAATCTACGCGTGATGTGTCGAATGTAACGCGCATGAAAAACAGGTTTGGCAATCGGTTTAAAATATTATGTGGGGTAGATACTTTGGCACTGGAAGAACTCTGTTTGGGAGCCGATGGCTGGATTGCTGGTCTGGTGGATGCATTTCCCAGAGAAACAGTTGCCATATACAGGTTGATTAAAGCTGGCCGCTTAGCAGAAGCGTTGAGCATTTACCGCTGGTTTCTGCCAGTGCTGGAATTGGATATTCATCCCAAGCTGGTGCAGTATATTAAAGTGGCTGCAACCCTTACCGATATTGGCTCTCCACATGTTAGGGCACCCAGATTGCCATTACAGGAAGAAGAGTTGTATCGCGTAACCAAGATTGTGGAAGATGCATTGGCCTGCAGACCTCAGTTGCCGGATTATTTATCACTTCCGCAGTAATTATTTAAAAAATTTACAGAAAGCCTGTATTTCCATTAAGTCATGTTGAACCATTTACAATCCTATAGTACGCTTCAAAAAGCATTACTTCCTGAAACCTTTGCCATCAGTTCTCCTGCTGAAGTAGAAGCAGCGTTGATGGAAGCATCGACAGCTTTTATCCCCTTTGCCAAAAAAACATTTGTTGAACGTGCTGTTTTTTTAGAAGCCATTGCAGAAGAGATCATGAACTGTGGTAATGCCTTGCTGCAGAAAGCCCAGGAAGAAACGGCATTGCCATTGGCCCGATTAACAGGAGAAAGAGGCAGAACCTGCACGCAATTAAATCTCTACGCAAAAATGCTGAGAGAAGGCAATTGGTGCGATGCGGTGATTGATACGGCTATGCCCGATCGCCAACCCTTGCCCAGAGCAGATTTGAGAAGAATATTGCAACCCATTGGTCCGGTGCTGATATTTGGTGCCAGCAATTTTCCTTTTGCTTATTCAACGGCAGGAGGAGACACGGCTTCTGCATTGGCTGCAGGATGTCCGGTTATTGTGAAAGCACATGAATCACATTTGGGTACGAATGCAATGGTAGCTGCTGCAGTAATCAGCGCTGCAGAAAAAACACAGATGCCTAAAGGTGTATTTGCAACACTGATAGGAACGGGTCCTGTATTGGGTCAGCAATTAGCCATGGATGAAAGAATCAAAGCCATTGGATTTACCGGCTCCTATAAAGCAGG
>CALEST010000155.1 GCA_937907555.1 uncultured Sediminibacterium sp. | reverse complement strand
GCCTGAAAAACATAAGTGCCTGCGGGTTGAGGCTCTCCATTAAAAACCCCGTCCCATCCAGCACCAATTGCGGAGGTTTTGTACAGCAATTGTCCCCAGCGATTGTACACTGCAAAATAATTCAGTTGTGCAATGCCAACGGGTATGGGTCTTAGCAGATCATTTTTTCCATCTGCATTGGGAGTAAAGGCGGAAGGAATATATAAATCGGGTCCGTTTTTAAAGACGAACACTTTAATGGAATCTTCTCCAAAACATTGGTTGTTATTGCCAAGAACCCGATAAACAACGGAGTCAATTGTATTGCCCAATATGGCAATTGGATTGGCAATTCGGGGATCTGATAATCCGGTTGAAGGAGACCATTGATACAGCTGTGCACCGGAAGCATTTAACTGAAGGGGTTGATTCACACTAATGGCAGTATCTCTACCTGCAAATACGATGGGCCTGGGTATAACGGCAATCTGCACGGAATCAGTAACCAATTTGTTACAACCCAAGGTATCACTAACCGTTAAGTAATAAGTTTTGCTGCTGGCAGGCGTAACCAATGGGTTAAGTGTATTGGCCTGCATCATATTCAGAGAGGGCGACCAACGGAAACTGCTGCCAACAATTTGAGCATTCAGCATAACGGCATTGCCAAAGCAGATACTGGTATCTATGCCTGCGTTTACAAAAGGATAAGGAATGGTAACAATACGGATACTGTCTTTGTCTTCGCATTTACCCAGATTGGCAGTTACAAAATATTGTGTGGATCGGGAAGGTTGCAATCTGGGGTTTTTCTGATCAGAAACAAACTGACCTGCATCGTTGGTCCATCGGTATTGTAAGGCCTGACTGTTTACCTGCAATACAATGGAATCGTTCAGACAAATGGTACTATCTGCGCCGGCACGAACCGTAATAAACGGCAAAACATTTACGGTAATCGTGTCTTTGCTGATGCATCCGTTGTTGTTGATACTTACGGTGTATTGGGTGGTTACTTTTGGATATACAACCACATTGGCCGTATTGGTATTGCTGATATTCAGATTGGGCTCCCAATTGAAAATACCAGTACTGTTTACATTAATGGGTAAGCTGTCTATGCTGCAGATTAATGTGTCTTTAAAAGGAACCTGTAACAGCGGTTTGTCTGAAACGGCAAGGTTTCTGCTAAGGGTATCCAAACAACCTTTGGAATCGCCCACGATTAGTTGAATATTTTTTACCGATGTGGTGGGATATTGATATTGTGCATTTTTAGTTCTTGATGTATCAGACAGAACCGTTTCGTCTCCAAAATTCCATCGCCAATAGTTCACCACACCATACACAGAGGTACTTAGATCATTGAACGTATAGGGATTTAAAAAACAACTACCATTGATATTCATGGCCGGTTTAAATCCGGGAAATACCCTTACTTCCACACTGTCTGTGCCAATGCATCCTTTAGGACCCGTAACGGTTAAGGTTGCTTTATAAACACCTGTGTCTTTGTAAGTGTGCAAAACAGATCCCGATTGCGGATAGGTATTGTTGAGTGAGTCCCCGAAATTCCAGACATAATTGGTAATGCTGGAAGAAGTGGATTCATTTTCGAACAGTACCGTGAAATTCTCACATTGAATTATTTTATCCGGCAAATTGGCTTCAATAAAATCACAACCCTGAACGGCCATGATAAAGTCTTTTCTGTGTTCATTAAAAGCTTTGCCATTGCGCCATTCTGTAATGCAAACATTTACTACATAGTTGCCTGGTGCAGGAGCAATTCCACTGATAACACCCGTTACAGGATCAATGCTTACTTTGTCACCCAGAGGTAGGTTTCCACTAAAAGGAAATCTGTAGGGTAGGGGATCTTTGGATAAAACATTGGTAGGAGTGCCATTCTGATTGCCTCCCGGAGAACTGAATGCATCGCAGAAGCTATACGATAAGGAATCACTATCCGGATCAATGGCGCCAAAATCGAGTGTGAATCTTTTTTGGGAACAGATCAGGGCCGTGTCTTTTACATTGAACTGTGGACTACTGTTAAAGCCTCCGGATAAAACATTTCTACCGGGAATCCTGGTTACATAATTACTACCCACACTAACGGGCTGTGCCAGGTTGGTAATAAAGTCTATCCTGCAACATCCCAATCTGGACAAGGTATACCCAATAGGACTATTGGGCAAAGAAATGGTAGCAGAATAGAGTGCCACCTGATAACAGGCACCTACATTCCCCACCAGACAAGGGAAGGCCGCTGTATTCAGCGAAATGGTCGTAACATCCGAAACCCGTGGCAAGGGCAAACTTCTGAATAAAATATCCCCTTCATAAATGCCTACGGTAGCCTGTTCAGCTTCCAGGGTGGGTCCTAGTGAATTGCATTCACGGAATAAACGCAAAGTGATTACATAAATACTGTTGGCCGAATTGTTTGCATCAGGACTTATATAGTTGTAATACAATTCCCCTCCGGCAATATGTCTTGCTTGGCTTGTGTTGCAGAACAGCAGCAAAAAAAGCAATAGCCGGAATAATTTCATATCACATAAACAGTTGAATGAATCCGGATAAGTGCCGGTTCATTTCGCTGGGTGCTTCAAGCATGCCCATATGACCCACACCCTCCATCACTTTAAGATACGATTTATTGGGTATTGTTGCTTGTTGCTCAATATCTGTGAAGGGTGCGGCAATGTCTTCCGGTCCGGCTACAAACAATACAGGCCCGGGCAGGTGGCGCAACAAATCGGATTGATCTTGTCTTTGCATCATGGCTTTGGTATATGCCATTAAAACACGGGAATCAAATGCTTTGGTTGCTTCAACCAGTTCCTGCACTATTTCTGGGGCTGCATTGCGAAATGCTTCACCAAATAAATTCACCATGGTCGTTTTAAACAAAGCATGTCCGCCATTATCTCTGATGAATTCTATGCTTTTCAGGCGAACCGATTTTTTTTCTGCAGTATCAGCAAATGCTGTGCTGTGAACCAGTCCCAGGGCTTTCAGGTGATTGGGATAATGACGCGCAAATGCCAGAGAAATATATCCGCCCATGCTATGACCCAAGAGAATGGCGGGTGATAAATCTTCAACATGAACAATTTCATGAATGCACTCTGCCAGGTCTTCCATGCTTAGTTCAGGCAACCATTCAGCGAATCCCTTTGGCGTAACAACCGATTGTCCCGATCCGGGTAAATCCAAAATAATGATTTGACAAATAGAAGAAAGGGTTTCAATCTGATGCTTCCAGATACGGCTGTCTTCTCCATATCCATGAACCAAAAAAACGGGTTGCCCTTTGCCAATAATGCGATAGGATAAAGAGTAATAAGGCGTTTTAAGCAGACTGGTTTTTACGGACATTTTTGCTTCGTTTACGCAAAGATATCAGTAGTAGGAATACACTTGCCGTAACCGCAATTTTAAAAATATAATCGCCGTGTTGTACATAAAAGCTCAATTCACTGGGGGTGTATACAGATTGCTGTAAAGCACCTGCCTGGTTCCAATCCAGTTGTTGTACTATTTCCCCCGTAGGATCTATAAAAGCGGAAATGCCTGTATTGGCTGAGCGTGCCACCCATCTGCGGGTTTCAATGGCTCTTAGTTTTGCGTATTGCAAATGTTGTTTGTGTCCGTCTGTATTGCCCCACCAGCCATCATTGGTCATGATGGTTAAGAGGTTGGCTCCTCTTTTTACATAGTCTGCTACGTATTCGCCATATACACTTTCATAACAAATAATGGGTGCCGCATTTTGCTGAAACATTGGATGCCTGAAAACAACAGGAGTGTCTGAAACCCCGTAACCACCGGTAGATCCGCCAAACTGTTCAAAAACCGGTGCCATAAAACGTAGAAAGGAAGGAAGGGTTTCTACACCGGGAACCAGTTTACTTTTATTGTAAAAAACAGGTGGCTGAATAGCATCCATGGATTGACTGTCTTTTCTTGCCTGCAATTGAACAGCCGCATTGAATGCATCGTAGTAAATGCCTTCTTCCGTTTTGCGTGCAGTAGCAGTTGCAGCAGTGTTTCCATATCGTTTAAATGTTTCAATACCCGAAACCAGTTGCAAATTGGGATATTGCTGCAGTATCTGAAACACGGGCTGATAGTAAGGATTCACGGGAATATTGTCCTGCCAGTCTGCCGCACTCATAGCGGTTTCCGGCCATACCAATATGCTGGTGTTCGAATCTATTTTGCTTTTACTAATGCTTACTAATTTCTCTATCTGTTGTGCGGTGGTAAGTGATTCAAATTTCTGGTAAGGATCAATATTGGGTTGAACAACCACGATATTTTCTTTAGTGTTTTTCTTGCCATTATTCCATTGTGAGAGATAGCTCATCCATCCTACAAATAACCATAGCAGAAAAATAGAAACACTATACACAACCGTGTGCCTGGTTTGCTTTTTTTGTGTGGACAGTAACAACTGAAACGCCAGTATATTCATGATCCAGATGAGTAAGGAACCACCTGCTACCCCTGTATAGGCATACCATTGTATCATAGCCGCCATAGGACTTAATCCATTGCCCAATGTTAACCAGGGCCAGCTGATACTCCAGTTTAAATGTACCCATTCAAAGCACAACCAGAAAGCCACTAATCCCAATAAAGAGGGCCAGCGTCCCCATTGTTTTTTTAGAGAGATATATCCCCACCAGGGCAAACACATTAAGCAGGTATTGATGATAATGGCTGCAACAGCACCAAAGCCGGTAGAATTCCATAACCACCAGGTAGTACCAATATTCCAGACCAATAAAGCAATGGCAGGATACCGCATTAACTTAAATGCAGGGGGATGCTGTTCAATAACCCAAAGCAAGGGTACCCAGGCAAACAACAAAGCAATGGTAAATGACCAGTCGGGCCAACCCAAAGTGAGCAGTATGCCGCAGAGGACGCTTGCTCCGATTGCTGAAAATGCATATCCCTTTTTCATAAGAGACCGGGTTTATTTTCTGCTGTAATTCGGAGCTTCTTTGGTAATGTCTACATCGTGCGCGTGGCTCTCTTTCATGCCCGCATTGGTGATTTTTACAAAAGTGGCTTTCTGCAAAGCAGGGATGTCTTTGGCACCACAATAGCCCATACCAGAACGAAGTCCACCCACGTACTGATAAATGATTTCACTTAAGTTTCCTTTGTAAGCCACACGTCCTTCAATGCCTTCCGGAACATATTTTTTAATATCGGCTTCCACGTCCTGGAAATAACGGTCACCACTGCCCTGGCTCATAGCACCCAAGCTACCCATGCCACGGTATTCTTTGAATTTTCTTCCTTCGTAAATAATGGTTTCACCCGGGCTTTCTTCCACTCCTGCAAACACACTACCCATCATCACCATATTGGCACCCGCAGCCAACGCTTTAACCATATCACCCGTGTAACGGATACCACCGTCTGCAATTACCGGAATGCCCTTGGCTTTTAAAGCCTTAGTAGCTTCCATAATAGCGGTTAGCTGAGGAACTCCCGCGCCGGCAA
>CALEST010000154.1 GCA_937907555.1 uncultured Sediminibacterium sp. | reverse complement strand
TTGTTCAGGAACCATACTTGCTTCCATTCATCAGAGCAAAAAAGTAGGTATTATAGATTTAACCCGCGGTGAACTGGGTACCAGAGGATCTGCTGAAATCAGGGACAAGGAAGCTACGGATGCTGCCAAAATCTTGGGAGTTCATCATCGTGAGAACCTTAGAATGGCAGATGGCTTTTTTGCGCATACCGAAGAAAATATCCGTAAAATCATTGTGGTGCTTCGCAAATTTCGTCCATCTGTTATACTGGCAAATGCTGTAGAAGACAGACATCCGGATCATGGAAGAAGTGCCAAACTGGTTGCGGATGCCGCTTTTCTGGCTGGATTGCAAAAAATAGAAACGCTTGATGAAAATGGGAACCCTCAGAAAGCATTCAGGCCAACACAAGTATTTCACTATATTCAGGACAGGGTTTTAGCTCCTGATTTTGTATTTGATGTAACGCCATTCTACGAAAAGAAAATGGATTCCATCAGAGCTTATACTACTCAATTTTATAGTGCAGACTCCAACGAGCCCAGTACCTATATTTCCTCTCCGCAGTTTCTGGAAACCGTAAAGGGTAGAGACATGATGATGGGTAAGAAAATTGGTGTACTCTACGGAGAAGGATTCATTACAGAAAAAACAGTCGGTATTCAGGATTTTAATCATATCATTCAGATAACAACTTAATATGGCAAAAGTAAAAGTAGGCATGGTGCAAATGTCCTGTTCCAATGTAAAGCAGGATAACCTGAGTAAAGCAATGCAAGGCATTAGAGAAGCAGCTGCACAGGGCGCTCAAATTGTATGTTTGCAGGAACTCTTCACTTCCCTGTATTTCTGCGATGTGGAAGATTACGAGAACTTTAAACTGGCAGAAGCCATACCGGGTGCAACAACGAATGCACTGAGCGAACTGGCTGCTGAATTGCATGTGGTTATTATTGCCTCCCTTTTTGAAAAAAGAACACAGGGCTTGTATCATAACACTACAGCCGTAATTGATGCAGATGGTACCTATCTGGGTAAGTACCGCAAAATGCATATTCCGGATGATCCTGCCTATTACGAAAAATTTTATTTTACTCCCGGCGATTTAGGGTATAAAGTTTTCAAAACCAAATTTGCCACATTGGGTGTTTTAATCTGCTGGGATCAATGGTATCCTGAAGCATCCCGTATAACCGCATTAATGGGGGCAGAAATTTTATTTTATCCAACTGCTATTGGTTGGGCAACCAGTCAGGATGAAGCAACCAATACAGAGCAATACAATGCCTGGCAGACCATTCAAAGAAGCCATGCCGTAGCCAATGGTGTTCACGTGGTAAGCGTAAACAGAGTTGGGCTGGAGCAAAATGGCGCCATGCAGTTCTGGGGAGGATCCTTTGTTGCCAATCCGTTTGGCAGTTTATTGTACAAAGCTTCTCATGATAAAGAAGAAACAATG
>CALEST010000153.1 GCA_937907555.1 uncultured Sediminibacterium sp. | reverse complement strand
GTTGCTTTTTCTAGAATCAACCCCAGCAATTGGGTGTCCCCGCTTTTATAATAGTGAATGGCGCCGGGTTTATTTTTCATTTTTACCTGTGTGGCCGTCTTCTGTAAATCGTTTCCATAATAGGCTTCAGCGGTAACACTGAATGGATTCCAGTAACTCTCGTTCCAGTCCGTTCCACTGCTCATCGTCAACAGGTCTTTAATAGTAACAGCCGCTTTCTCCCCCTCAGAAAATTCAGGAATAAAATCCCCGACTGGCTGATCAACCGACTTTATTTTACCTTCTTTAATGGCAGCGCCTATTAAAATACTGGTTATACTTTTAGCTACCGAAAATGAACCAGATAAAGAACTGTCACTATATCCATCCCAGTATTTTTCAAATTGAAGAGAGTCGTTTTTAATTAATAAGACTCCTACAGTTTTTAATTCCTCCAGTAAGGCATTCAGGCTATCCGGATAATTGATTTTATTGTATTCAGCACCATAAGGCCAGGGCTGATCAACAGCTGCACCCGCTACTTTATCGTTACTAAAAATTTTATAATCATCAATGCCAGAGAAATTATGGTAAGCTGCCTTAAATAGATAGTTCTTATTGCCCAATATAGCATATGCAGAAAAAACACCCACAATAATCACCAAACTAATAAATAACCATTTGAGTAGTCTCATGCCTTAAAATTTTTAATGAATATAATTAATTATCTTGCAGTTATGTTATTTATGCACTTTCTGCATTTCAACCTTGATTTCCTCGATCATCCTTCGGGTAGATAGTTACTTATATTGACCATTCTTATCCGGCAAAGCCGGCAATCATTACATTTAAAATAAACAAAAATGGAAACAGCGAATGTATCGCCTGTTACAGCGGCGTATTTAGAATTAGAGGAAAAATTTGGTGCCCATAATTATCATCCCCTTCCGGTTGTATTGGAAAAAGGAGAAGGCATTTACTTATGGGATGTAGAAGGTAAACAGTATGTTGATTTTTTAAGCGGCTATTCTGCGGTAAATCAGGGACATTGTCATCCTAAAATTATTCAGGCGCTCACCCAACAGGCACAAAAACTTACTTTAACTTCCAGGGCTTTTCATAATAATTTATTAGGTCAATACGAACAATACATCACCCAGTATTTTCATTATGACAAGGTACTACCGATGAATACGGGAGTTGAGGGAGGAGAAACAGCTATTAAGCTTGCAAGAAGATGGGCTTATGCGAAAAAAGGGGTTCCTGAGAATAAAGCAAAAATCATTTTTGCAGAAGGTAATTTCTGGGGAAGAACACTCGCTGCCATTTCTTCCTCCACCGATCCGAGTAGTTACCATCAATTCGGTCCTTTTATGCCAGGCTTTGAACTGGTTCCTTATAACAACACCGAAGCGCTGGAAAAAGCATTACAGGACCCGAACGTTGCAGCCTTTATGGTAGAACCCATACAAGGCGAAGCAGGTGTTGTGATTCCTGACGAAGGCTATTTAACAAAAGTGAGAGCTCTTTGCACCAAATACAATGTGCTTTTTATTGCAGACGAAATTCAAACAGGATTGGCCAGAACCGGAAAAATGCTGGCCTGTGACCATGAAAATGTTCGTCCCGATATCCTGATACTGGGGAAAGCCCTTAGTGGCGGTGTACTTCCTGTTTCAGCTGTACTCGCGGATGATTTTATCATGATGAATATTAAACCGGGAGAACATGGTTCTACCTATGGCGGAAACCCATTGGCCTGCGCAGTTGCTATGGCTGCGTTGGATGTTTTAAGAGAAGAAAACCTGGCAGAAAACGCAGAAAAAATGGGTACACTATTGCGGAACAAACTAGCTGAACTAAAATCGCCTTATATCAAAACCCTTCGAGGTAAGGGATTACTAAATGCGATTGTAATTAATCATCCCAATCCGGATGCAGCCTGGGAACTTTGTCTGTTACTAAAAGAAAGAGGCTTACTGGCCAAGCCAACACACGGAGATAAAATCAGGTTTGCTCCCCCTCTGATAATTAACGAAGCACAAATTACTGAATCGGTTTCCATTATTGCGTCTGCTTTGGCAGCGCTATCTTAGGCAGGAATGACATAATCATGGTAGTGGCCGAAAAGGCGAGTAACAAAAACAAACCTACTTGCTTTTTCGGGCATTCACCCCCATCGCAGGTAGTGAGGATAATATAGTTTCTTACAGCCCAGGCAAAGAACATGGCGGTCAGAAATACATTGATGCGTTTAGCCCAGATTGTTGGAATCAGAAATAAGGCAGCAGCAATAGATCCCATATAAACCAGGAACATACCCGGTCTGCCAAACTTGGTTCCTGCAGCCTTAAAACCACTGATGGTAATATCTTTGCTTTCTATGACTACCCAGGGCATGAAACAAACCAGTATGGTAAGTAGCACAGCAATAAACCCAATTGTTTGAGAGTGTTTCATGAATTAAAAATCTTTTAGTAGTTTAATTTCATTTCTGTACAACAAAATTCTGCCATCATTTTCCAGTTGCTTTAATAAACGGGAAATCACTACCCTGGAAGTTGCCAGTTCATCTGCAATTAAATAATGGGAAGCTTTGATAACACTGGATCCTGTAATTTGTTTTTTCTCTCTTAAATAAGCAATCAGTCTTTCGTCTAACTTGTGAAAAGCAATGGATTCAATATTTTTTAAGAGCTCCAGAAAGCGCTCGTTAAAACTGCGCATGATATAGTTTTTCCAGCTGGGGTACTTACAAAGCCACTCTTCCAGTTTAACATGTGGGATAGCGAGCAATTCTACATCTTCTTCCGCAATGGCTTTTACTTCGCTTTTCTTGGCTTCTACGCAGCAGCTGTAGGCCATAGAGCAACTTTCATTGTTGGAAAGATAGTATAGCAAGAGCTCTTTACCATTTTCGTCTTTTCGAAGCACTTTAATTGTTCCTTTTAATATCAATGGCATAGATCGGATGTATTTTCCGTAATCCATAATCAGGTCTCCCTCGCTGAAATTTCTTACTTCACCAAACTGGTACATTTCGGTTACCAAATCGGGTTCAAATATTGCATCAAAAGGAGTGACGTTTTTGGCCATGCTAAAAATGGTAATTCAAAACAAAGTTATAGAGAACCATATTAACTTTATTTATTTCATTTTTAGGATTATTGTACAGATTTCCCTGATTCATTTTACCAACAATCAGCAATTGTGCATCCATCCCCTGAAACAATCCTGCAAAAGAGTACCTGATATCTGCATTCATCTGCCAGTAAGAAGGCATTCCGAATTTATTAAGAACGGTATTATTAATATCCGGCATATTAAAATACCCCGCAGACAAATTCAGCTTCATTCTTTTTTGGGGGATTGCATACGCCGCTTTAGCAACTATCGCATGTACGTCGCCAAAACCCTCATTTCTTTCTCTTGGCATAAAAGTGAAAAAAGGATCCCTGCCCCATTCTCTTGGCATTAAGTAACGGCCTTCTTTGGTGATGCGGTTATAATTGATAGAATAATCCCATCTACTGATTTTGTAACCCAATCTGGCACCAAAGGCAAAAGAACCGCTTCCCTTTTCAATAAATCTTCTGGAAGGATCTGCATTTCCTCCATTGGCTAAAGCATGTTGTTTTATAGACTGAGCGCCTGCATACAAATTTCCACCGACAATATTCGAGGGAAATTCAATATCCAGCTGCATCATGGCAGCATTAAACACATTGGGTACCCAAATGTCCCAGACCTGCAAAATTTTATTTTTCCCAATATCTCTTTTAACACCCAAAATAGAAACCTGTTTCACTTCCATATGACCAGGATAACCGGCTTTTGTTCCATCCGTATTTAATCCGGAGGGGTAGAGTCCAATTGACTCTCCAACGCTGAACCAGTTTACGGTACCTCTGGGTGATATGGCATATAGCATACCACCCTCCCATCTCGTTTTCCTTTCCTTATTGGTTACCAGCCATACACCTTCCACTCCCGTCGGGCGCATTCTTCCATCCTGCAGATTAATAAATGGTGTATTAATCAATTGTCGCCCCCAGGTAATGGAAGCATTATTTAAATGATATTTCAGGTATAATTCTTCCAGCCGATCCAGGTCTTTTTTATTATTCGGATTTTCTATATCAAAGAGTGTGGTTTCATAACGACTGCCCTGATTAGCCACTGGGTCTTTTTTATTAAAGTCGGAAGAGCCGATATTAAAACTATAAAATCCACTTACTGCAAATTGAAATCGTTTGAATCTGGCTGTTTCAAAACGAATGCCACCACCAACTGCATTGGCATAAAAATCCGTTAGCCCTTTTCGATTATCTGTTGCCATAAAAAAATAGCGGAAATGACCATTCACTGTGCCATTTTTAAATGCATGCAAAATTGAATTGGTATCTACCAGATTTTCCTTTACCCCTTTCCACATTTCAGGCTTGGCCGTAATTTCCTGGTGTTGAGAAAATGATTTCCCAGTCAACAGCAAGAAAGCTGTCAATACATATATCAAACGCATACCCATTTCTTGTTTATTCTTTATCTAAATTCATAATCCACACCGGTTACCTGAGACAACAAGGTTACAGGTGCATCTAAAATGATGGCATTCTTTTCCGGCACAGGAGACACCGGTGAATTATTTTTTAAATAATCTGCCATCGTACTATGTAGTGTAAAAGCAGTGTTCTGCGGATTGCGAACGTTTCTTATTCTGCAAAGCATATCAGAAGGATCACCATCCCGCTCACAGGCACAAATAGAATAGGTTTTTGCTGAATCCAGTAGCGCATTGCCCACCATTACGTCCTTTACTCTTTTTCCTTTCTCTGCAAAAGCTTCAAACTTCACTTTCATCCCTTTGAACTTAATCACCCAGCCTCCAAATCTTTCTGAAGCTTCTTTGGCAAAAACATTATTGAGTTCTTTTTCCAACCAATCCAATATTTGTTTACCGGTAACTGTTCCTGTTCTAACTGTACTATCAACAGGCAACATGTCGTAAATAAATCCTTCTGTGATGGGGATATTTCCTGTTGCATCCGGTGTTGTTCTGGGCGGGCAAAACCGGAATCCATTCGACAATACAATATCCACTTGCGGTAATTTCCAATGCAATGCATTTAGAATCATTGTGTCGATTGGGTTCTCAACAACGAAGTAGCGAAATAAAGGGATGCTACTGTAACCAAGAACCTTGTGAATCTGACTCGCAAATGGTTCTTCATATTGGATTATTAGTTTATCCA
>CALEST010000152.1 GCA_937907555.1 uncultured Sediminibacterium sp. | reverse complement strand
AGAAGATACCATTTTATATGCGGCTGCTTTTGATGCAAATGGGGGCGTATTTGAACCTTTGTTTGGTGAGGAAGATGCCATTATCAGTGACGCGCTGAACCATGCATCCATCATTGATGGGGTTCGTTTGTGCAAGGCAAAACGTTTTCGCTATGAGCACAGTAATATGGAAGATCTGGAAGCCAGACTTAAAGAATCTGCGAGTTGCAGAAGCCGAATCATTGTTACCGATGGTTCTTTCAGTATGGATGGTACCATTGCCCAGTTAGATAAAATCTGTGACCTTGCTGATCAGTATGACGCTATAGTAATGATAGATGAATGTCATTCCTCTGGTTTCCTTGGTAAAACAGGAAGAGGGACCCATGAATACAGAGGAGTAATGGGAAGAATTGATATTATTACTGGCACTTTAGGTAAGGCATTGGGTGGAGCCAGCGGAGGATTTACCTCTGGCAGAAAGGAAATCATTGAAATGCTTCGTCAGCGGAGCCGTCCTTATCTTTTCTCCAACACAGTTGCGCCCAGTATTGTAGGGGCTTCCATTGCAGTGCTGGATATGCTTACTTCTGCTACTACCTTAAGAGATAAACTGGAATACAATACCCAATATTTCAGAACCAAAATGACGGAAGCAGGTTTTGATATCAAGCCAGGTGATCATCCGATTGTTCCGATCATGTTATACGATGCAGTAGTGGCACAAAATTTCGCAGCTAAATTATTGGATGAAGGCGTGTATGTGATTGGTTTCTTTTATCCTGTAGTGGCCAAAGGACTAGCCAGAATCAGGGTTCAGTTAAGTGCGGCACATGAACAGGAGCACCTGGACAAAGCCATTGCAGCTTTTACCAAAGTTGGGAAAGAGCTGGGTGTAATTAAATAATACTAACAAGAATGAGATATTTTATTGGTGCAATTGTAGCAGCTTTTCTTTTAAATGCCTGCTCCCCGAATAATGTTCAGGTAAACAATGAATTGGGTAAGTACTTTGATTCTGCCGGTGTAAAAGGAAGCTTTTCCTTGTTTAATAATGGCACAGGAGATTTTGTCATTTACAATTTAAACAGATACAAAGATTCAGCGTATTCTCCGGCTGGAACTTTCAATATTGTACATTCTTTGATTGCTTTGGAAACAGGTGTGGTTTCAGATGAAAACATGACCATTCAGCTGGATTCGGCTGTTTCTATGGAAACCGCATTTAAACAATCTGTTGTTCCTTATTATCAGGAAGTAGCCAGAAGAATGGGAAAAGATACCCTTCAATTCTGGTTGGATAGCCTGTCTTATGGGAATCATCAGATGGGTAAGTCAATAGATAGTTTCTGGCTGAACAATACCCTTAAACTAACTGCGGATGAACAGCTGGGTCTGGTAAAGAAATTGTTTTTTAATCAGTTGCCTTTTCAAAAGAGGACCCATGAGATTGTAAGAAAAATGATGTTACAGGAATCCAATGCCAATTATCAGTTGAGCTATAAGGATGGATTGACCATTCTTGAAAATGGAAAGCAGCTGGCCTGGGTGGCGGGCTGGATTGAAGAGAACAAACACCCTTATTTCTTTGTTTTGAACCTGGAAGGCCCTTCAAATACCCAGATGACCGGAATATCTAAAGATTTGCTTAGAAAAATTTTAGCGAATCAGGGTTTCTTTGAGGGCAAAAGATAAACCGAACGATATTTTATGCAACAGTACTGCCATTCACTTACACAATACAAGAGGCTGATAACCCGTGAAGTTAAAATCGGGGATTTATTGCTGGGTAATGGTCACCCGATTCGGGTACAGACAATGACAACCACCGATACCATGGATACCATGGCTACAGTTGAGCAAACCATCCGTTGCATAGAAGCAGGTGCAGAACTGGTAAGAATTACCGCTCCCTCCAAAAAAGAAGCAGAGAACCTGCTGAATATAAAAAATGAATTACGCAAAAGAGGGTACAATACCCCATTGGTTGCCGATATTCATTTTACGCCCAATGCTGCTGAGATTGCCGCGAGAATTGTAGAAAAAGTAAGGGTGAATCCGGGCAATTATGTTGACAAGAAAAAGTTTGAACAGATTGATTATACCGATGCTGAATACCTGGAAGAAATTGAACGCATCCGTGAGCGATTTACTCCATTGGTAAAAATCTGTAAAGAGCATGGAACAGCCATGCGTATTGGTACCAACCACGGATCACTTAGCGACAGAATCATGAGCCGCTATGGAGATACGCCTATTGGGATGGTAGAAAGTGCCATGGAGTTTTTAAGAATTGCCCGTTCGGAAGACTATCATAATATTATCCTGAGCATGAAAGCCAGTAATCCTCAGGTAATGGTGCAGGCTTATCGTTTGCTGATACAGCAAATGCAATCCGAATTTGGGGAATGTTATCCTTTGCATTTAGGCGTAACCGAAGCAGGGGATGGCGAAGACGGCAGAGTGAAGAGTGCCGCGGGTATTGGAACCTTACTGGAAGATGGAATTGGTGATACTATCAGGGTTAGCTTAACCGAAGATCCTGAACTGGAAATTCCTGTTTGCCGCGATCTGGTGAAGCGCTACGATTATACCAATAGAAAGGGTATAACAACAGGCAATGTACCCGTGATTGATAAGTTGCCTTATGACCCTTTTCATTACACCCGAAGAAAAACTTTTGCAGTTAATAATATAGGCGGAAATCAAGTGCCTGTTGTTATTGCTGACTTCAGTAAGGTTGAAAATATTACCCCGGAACATCTTCAGGCAATTGGATATCAGTACGATCCGGTAACCGACAAATGGGCCATTGGGGATGCGGCTGCGGATTATATTTTTACCGGACATCAGCTGCTCAGTTTTGCTTTGCCCGGAACATTAAAAGTGATTGTTTATCCGGCAACCTACGCGCAGACAGAAGATAAAAAAAGCTATTTCCCCATATTCGACAGAGCAGGCTTCGCAAGTGCTTCAGCCAAAAGTGAGGGAATTAATTTTGTGATGATTGATTGTTTTAATGATGCCACACCTATCAATGATTATAGTTTCTTAACAGATTTTGCTAACGACAAGTCGGTTGTGCTTTGTTTAAGTAGTACCAATGGCAATGCTGTACAATCTGTAAGAAGAATGATGATGGAACTCATGGTGCAAAATATTCAGAATCCGGTTGTATTAATAACCGACAGTAACTGGAATACAGTGGACGAACACCTGATTCATTTTGCTACAGAAACAGGTTCTTTGTTATTGGATGGTTTTGGAGATGGAATTTGTTTAGGTATGCATGCAGACAGCTATGCACTTCAGCAAAAGGAAGGACTTTCTACCTCAGGAAGAAATTATCTGAGCAATACTTCGGTAGAGCAGTTTATTAATTCCTCTGCCTTCAGTATTCTGCAAGCCAGCAGAACAAGAATTTCCAAAACGGAATACATCAGTTGCCCCAGTTGTGGAAGAACCCTGTTTGATTTGCAGGAAACAACGGCTAAAATCAGAAAAGTTACCAATCACCTGAAAGGGGTTAAAATAGCCATCATGGGATGTATTGTGAATGGCCCTGGCGAAATGGCGGATGCGGATTTTGGATATGTAGGGAGTGGGGTAGGCAAAATTACTTTGTACAAAGGCAAAGACATCATGAAGCGCAATATTGATAGTGAAATTGCCGTAACAGAATTAATCAATTTGCTAAAAGAACACGATGCCTGGGTAGAACCAGCATAGTGCAGCAATCAATCAAGGGTATGATACAAACTGATTTTTTGGTAATAGGATCCGGTATTGCCGGGCTGACGTATGCCTTAAAAGTTGCGCAAAAATTTCCGGAGAAAACCATTACTGTCATTACCAAAACGCAGACGGATGAAACCAATACCAAATATGCTCAGGGTGGCATTGCCGGTGTTTGGGACGAAACAAGAGATAGTTTCAGTAAACATATTGAAGACACATTGATTGCAGGAGATGGATTGTGTAATGAAGAGATTGTTGAGATTGTAGTAAAGGAAGGTCCGGAAAGAATCAGAGAAATTATAGAGTATGGTGCCGCTTTTGATAAAGATGAAGCGGGTATTTATAGTTTAGGAAAAGAAGGTGGCCATAGTGAAAACCGAATATTGCATCACAAAGATGTAACGGGTATGGAAATGGAGAGAGCATTGCTTTCTCAATTGGCTTCACTGCCGAATATTCAGTTGCTGAATCATTGTTTTGTTGTTGATCTCATAACACAGCATCATCTGGGGTACCTGGTAACAAAGTCTACGTTGGATATTACCTGTTATGGGGTGTATGTATTGAATTTACAACGCAATCAGATTGAAAAAATAGTTGCCAAAATTGTGCTCCTTGCTACTGGTGGTTGTGGGCAGGCTTATCGCACAACTACCAATCCTAAAATTGCAACCGGTGATGGAGTTGCGATGGTGTACAGAGCCAAGGGCAAGATAGAGAATATGGAGTTCATACAGTTCCATCCAACAGCATTGTATGAGCCGGGAATATCTCCTTCTTTTTTAATTACAGAAGCAGTAAGAGGGGATGGGGGTATTCTGAGAAATAAATCGGGCGAGGCTTTCATGGAAAAATACGATTCCAGAAAGGATCTGGCTCCCCGCGATATAGTAGCACGTGCTATAGACAATGAAATGAAGCGAACGGGTACAGAGTATGTTTACCTTGATTGCAGACATATGGATAAAGAAAAATTTATTCATCATTTTCCGAATATTTATCAGAAGTGTTTGTCGATTGGTATAGATGTAATGCAACAAATGATTCCAGTTGCTCCTGCTGCTCATTATAGTTGTGGGGGGATTAAAACCGACGAATGGGGCAGAACCTCTATCCGTAATTTATATGCCTGTGGGGAGTGCGCCAGCACTGGTTTGCATGGAGCCAATCGCCTGGCCAGTAATAGTTTGCTGGAAGCGATGGTATTCGGGCATCGCTGTTTTATTGATTCCTGTGAAAAAATTGAACAGTTGCCATTTATGAATCAACTTCCGGATTGGAATGCATTGGGTACAGCTGAGCCGAGAGAAATGATTCTGATTACGCAGAGCCTGAAAGAGCTTCAACAAATTATGAGTGATTATGTGGGGATTGTAAGAACCGATGTGCGACTCAGTCGTGCCATGAAAAGACTGGATCTTTTGTTTGAAGAAACAGAACAGTTGTATCGGTCTACCAAAGTATCGCCACAGCTATGTGAGTTGAGAAATTTAATTACTGTAGGATACCTGATTGTAAAAGGCGCACAGTTCCGTAAAGAGAGCAGGGGATTGCACTACAATACCGATCATCAGGAAAAGAGTGCTATTTTACAGAATATTATTCTCTGATACATGTATTATATTATATATCCTTTATTCTATCTTTTGTCATTGTTGCCATGGTGGCTGATGTACCTGATTGCTGATGGTTTGTATCTGTTTGTTTATTACTTATTGGGATATAGAAAAAAAGTAGTCTTTCACAATTTGCAGATTGCATTTCCTGAAAAATCGGATAAGGAAAGAGAAAGAATTGCAAAGGATTTTTACCACAATTTTATTGATACCATTGTTGAAACCATTAAAATGATATCCATCAGTAATCGCACACTGAATAAAAGAATGGGTGCGAATATTGAAGTGCTGAATGCCTTGTATGATTCCGGAAAGAATGTACAGCTGATGGCCGGACATTTTTTTAACTGGGAGTACCTGAACCGTTGGTTACCCCTCCATAGTAAATTTCCATTTGTTGGTGTGTATCAGCCAATGTCTAATAAAACCATGGACAGGATTCTTTATGATATGCGTGCCATTAACGGTACCATATTAATTCCAACCAAACATTTTAAAAATCAATTTCATCATTATGTAAAGGATCGATATGCGTTGGGTCTGGCAGCAGACCAGAATCCGCCCAGTGATCTGAAAGCCCATTGGGTTCCTTTCTTCAACCGATTAACTCCTTTTATTCCAGGTCCAGAGAAGGGGGCTAAAATGAAGGATACCCATGTAGTGTTTTGTCATTTCTATAAAGTTAAACGCGGACATTATCAGATTCACTTTGAACTGATAACACAGGAGCCGCGCAGTTTTAAAGATGGAGAACTAACCCGGATTTTTGCCCAAAAAGTAGAAGCCGCCATAAGACTAAAGCCGGCCAATTATTTATGGAGCCATCGCAGATGGAAATTTACCTACGATGCTGTAAAGCATGCACATTTATTAGTGGAAACTCCGGATGTATAAAATACCAGCGATTTTTAGTTCAATGCTGCTTCCGTTTTCTCAAATTTGAATTTGCCAGGCAATTGTTTAATGGCATCAAATCCGCCAACTACATTTCGGATATTGTGAATGCCCTGACGCTTAATCATGGATGCCGCAATAACACTTCTGTAGCCGCCGGCACAATGAATGTAAATATTGTATTGCTCTTCCAGGTTGGCCATGCTTCCCGGATCATTCAATTGGTCCAATGGAATATTAAGGGCCTCTTTTACATGTTCGTTGTCATACTCTGTTTCCCTTCTTACATCTACAATCACGAGGTTATCGTCAAATGGCATATCCATAGCCAGCTCATCTGCCTCCACATCAATAATCATGTCGATGGGCTCTCCTGCTTCCTGCCAGGCTGCAAATCCACCGGATAAATAACCGGCAATTTTGTCAAATCCAACCCTGGTTAATCTAATCAGGGATTCTTTTTCTTTGCCTGGCTCAGCAACAATTAGTATTGGTTCTTCAAAAGAAAGCAGGGTGCCTGCCCATTCCGCATATCTTCCATTCAAACCAATATTGATGGATCCCGGAACAAACCCCATTGTAAAATCAGCAGGATTTCTGCTGTCCAGAATTAGGGTATTGTCGTTGATCTGCGCTTTAAATTCCGTAACGGTTAAAGGTTGCAGACCTTTATTGATTAAGGAGTCCAGGCTGCTATACCCTTCGCGGTTAATGCTTGCGTTGATGGGGAAATAAGGAGGAGGCGTTCCCAATCCTTCCGTAACTGCTTTTATAAAAGCATCTTTGCTTTCAGCCTGTAAAGCATAGTTGCTTGCTTTCTGAATACCAATGGTGCTATGCGTTTCTGCTCCCAAACTTTTGCCACAGCTGCTGCCTGCCCCATGTGCCGGGTAAACAACCACTTCATCCGCCAGGGGCATAATTTTAGACTGCAGGCTTTCATATAACATACCTGCCAGATCTTCCATTGAAATTTCATTGGCTTTCTGTGCCAAATCGGGCCTGCCCACATCTCCTACAAACAAAGTGTCTCCGGTAAATATTGCAATATCTTTCCCTGTTTCGTCTTTCAACAAATAACAACTGCTCTCCAAAGTGTGACCCGGTGTATGCAGTACTTCTAAGCTTAGGTTGCCAAGTTTAAAAACTTCGCCATCCCTTGCTACATGAACCGGATATTTGGTAACCGTGTTTGGACCATACACAATAGTAGCACCTGTTGCGGCAGCAAGATCAATATGACCGCTCACAAAATCTGCATGAAAATGTGTTTCAAAAATATACCGGATGCTGGCTTTTCTTTCGTTGGCCAGTTCAATGTATTGCTCAATATCCCTTAAAGGATCAATAACTGCCGCTACTCCATTGCTTTCAATATAGTACGCAGCTTCGCTGATACAACCAGTGTATAATTGCTTAATAAACATGCAGTGATTTTCGGCAAAGGTAATTAATCTACCAATGCTTTCACAAAAGCCACTACGTCGTTCAGTCTTGTGTAATTAACGGAGTAATAAATGAATTTCCCTTCTCGGGTAGTACTCACAATTCCTGCCCTTCTTAAAATGGCTAAATGCTGGGAAGCAACGGATTGCTCTAGGCGGAGTTTAACATAAAGCTCGGTAACAGTCATCTTTTTGTGGTCGTCTAACAGTTTGATGATTTGCTGTCGTAGCTTGTGATTAATGGAGCGAAGGATCAAAGATGCCTTCTTTGCCTGCAGGAAGTCAACCTTAACAGGCTCCTCTCCATTTGTCAATAGGATGGATTGAATTGTTGGATTCATGTTTTTTGTAATATTGGGGGTAAATGACAAATACAAAGTTAGTCAATTTGTAATCTATACAATGTAGTTGTATTCATTAGTTTGCTGTAGTGTTGAAGTTTGATTTGACAGGCTGGTAAAAATCCTTAACATAAATGGGCTCAGAATAGGCCAAATCAGCGAAATTTTTAGCCGCAAATTCCTTCTCTGCAATTGCAACTATATGATTTACAGTGTGTTGCGAATTTGAAATAGTATAGTTTTTTGGTAGGATAAACGATTGGAGTTTGGAAGCTCCGTCTCCGCAAAATATTACTTTAGAATGACAATTTATTTCGTCTAAAAACGCCTGTTCCAGGATAATCGGGCTGGGTTCAGTGAGGGCCAATAGCTCCGTGCTATACTTTGCAGCAAAAACTTCCATTCTTCTGGCATCAATCATGGGATAAAAAATACAATCTTCGGGTGTTTCCGAAGAAGCCATTTGTTCTTTAGCTGCATTCGCAATTACTGCCAGCGTATTGATGATAATCAAAGGTTTATTCAGTGCAAAACAAATGCCTTTTGCAGATGCCAGTCCTACTCTGATTCCTGTATAACTTCCCGGACCACCTGTTACTGCCACAGCCTCTATATGGTTTAGATTATATCCGGATTCTGTCAATATTGCTTCAATTGCCGGCTGTAAAAAACTGGCATGGTCTTTCTGTGCAGCATGAGAACGCGCAGCCAGTATTTTTCCGTTTTCGCTAATGCATACTCCTGCATACGTGGTGGCTGTATCAATATGTAGCAGTAGTGCCATGATTTAGTTTTTAATTAACGCAGGAGCAATTTCGTAACGCGTATTTTCTGTTCTTAAGCGATAAAGTAAGTCCTTTATTTTTTCTATGCCAATAATTTCGCTCCATTCAAATGGACCATAAGGATAGTTGGTTCCCGATTTCATGGCTATGTCTATTTCTTCTCTGGTACTGATATTTTCTGCAAGGGCAAAATACGCTTCATTGATAATCATTGCCACTACTCTGGGGCCTATCATGCCACAAGTATCAGCAGAAACAACGGTATCTATACCGACATCAGACAGTAGTCTGGCAACCTGTTGAGCACTGTTTTCATTCCCCGCAATTTCCATTTTTTCCTGTTGTATAAACCCACCCCATCCATTGAATCGGATTGTATTGTTTGCCAACTCTGCTGAAGGGGTAACAACCGCATTTACCAGCACTGGCTTGTGTTGAATATTTTTAAAAACAGGTTCCTTGTCTTCAAAAAGGGCA
>CALEST010000151.1 GCA_937907555.1 uncultured Sediminibacterium sp. | reverse complement strand
GTACTGCCAATACCCTGATTATTCATAACGACGATGTGGTGGTGAACGAGCCCTCTATTGTGGCATTGAACCGCAACAACATGAAAGAAGTGTTGGCGGTGGGCAAGAAGGCATTGATGATGCACGAAAAAACGCACGAAAGTATTCGTACCATTCGTCCATTAAAAGACGGTGTAATTGCCGACTTCAACGCAGCGGAATTAATGATCCGTGAGTTGATGAAAATGATTTATCCAAAGAAACCATTGTTCCCTCCTAGCTGGAGAATGGTAATTTGTATTCCATCCTCTATCACTGAAGTAGAAAAGCGTGCCGTTAGAGACAGTGCAGAACAGGCGGGTGCAAAAGAAGTATACATGATTCACGAACCCATGGCTGCTGCATTGGGTATTGGTATTGACGTAGAAGAGCCGGTTGGTAATATGATTATTGATATTGGTGGTGGTACAACGGGTATTACGGTAATTGCCCTGGCAGGTATTGTATGTGATCAGAGTATCCGTATTGCAGGAGATGAATTTACTGCAGACATCATGGAAGCATTAAGAAGATACCATAGCTTATTAATTGGTGAGCGTACTGCGGAACAAATCAAAATCAATGTGGGTGCTGCTATGAAAGATTTAGACAATCCGCCGGATGATATGCCGGTGAATGGTCGTGACCTGGTTACGGGTATTCCTAAACAAATCATGGTAAGCTACCAGGAAATTGCGGAAGCTTTGGATAAAAGCATTTTCAAAATAGAAGAAGCCATTTTAAAAGCATTGGAAACAACGCCTCCTGAGTTGGCCGCAGATATTTACCGGAGGGGATTATACCTGACGGGTGGCGGAGCACTCTTACGTGGTCTGGACAAGCGTTTGAGCGCGAAGATTAAATTGCCTGTTCATATTGCCGACGATCCATTGAAAAGTGTGGTAAGAGGTACAGGACTGGCTTTGAAAAATTATCAGCGTTTTCCATTTATCATGAGATAGAACTGCGAATAGGCATTGAAAAATATTTACCTGTTCATACGGCAATACTTTAATTTTCTCAGCTTTCTGCTGTTGCAAATTCTTTGTATTGCAATGCTGAGCAATTCCAGCAAAACGCACGAGACTTATTTCTCCGGAATTACTTTTGAAGTAACTGGCTATTTCAATAAGCATTATGCCAACCTGCAACAATACTTTCAGTTAAAGGAAACCAATCAGCGACTGGCTGCTGAAAATTCCCGTTTAAGAAATGCATTAACGAGCAATTTTGTTTCACCCGATACTACTGCGCTTCAGATTACTGATACTACTTACCGGGATACATTGGGTAGAAACAGAAAATTCATTTATCTGCCTGCCAAAGTAATTGGCAACTCTTACACTTTACAGAACAATTATCTGATGCTCGAAAGAGGAGAAAACCAGGGCATTAAAAAAGGAATGGCCGTTGTAGGACCTGATGGAATTGTGGGTGTGGTAGTAGATGTGTCGGCCAATCTGAGTAAAGTAATGAGTCTGTTGCACAGAAACAGCAAGGTTTCTGCCATGTTGAAAAAAGACAATACCACCGGTAGCATAGAATGGGACGGAGCAGATCCCTCCTTACTGATTTTAAGAAACGTTTCTAAAAGTGCCAAAGTGGTAAAAGGCGATACGGTTTTAACCAGCACCTATTCTGCCAACTTCCCTTCGCATTTGATGATTGGCAGAGTGGCTTCCATAACCGAAGATCCGGCTACCAATTACTATACACTGAAAATTAAAACCGCTACGAATTTCTTTACCGTTCAAGACGTAGATGTTATTTACAATACCCGATACAACGAACAAATAGAACTGGAAAATCGCAATAAGAATCAATGAGTAATTTGTTAACCAATATATTCAGATTTGCCTTTTTTATTCTGTTACAGGAATTTGTACTGAATAAGATTCCGGCATTGCATCAGTTCATTGTGCCCTCTCTTTATTTTTTATACATACTCTGGCTTCCCTTTAAAATGGGCAGATGGGGTGTATTGGTTGTTTCTTTCCTTTTTGGACTTACCATGGATTTCTTTACAGGAACCATGGGCTTATATGCTGCTGCCTGTACTTTAATTGGCTATATCCGTCCCTTTCTATTGAGCTTATTGATTCCTCAGGAAACAACAGAACAAAGCTATGTAGAGCCCAGCATCAAAAGCATGGGATGGGCGCCTTTTGGTCTCTATGTAGGCCTGCTTACTTTTGTACACCATTTTTACCTGGTGCTTTTAGAATGGCTGCAGTTCGGCAGTTTTGGCTATTTCCTGGGGAAAGTGGCAGGCACTACCGGCATCAGTTTGCTGCTGATTTTTTTAACAGAGCTTTTATTTAACAGAAAAGCCAAGTACAGAACCAATAGCTAAAATTATTCCTGCAAACAACCCTGCAGATTGCTTAATTTCACGCTGTCAAAACCATTGACAGTTTCCTGCATATGTCCGTATTTAATCAAAGCCGTGGAAGGGTTATCCAAATTATTATCGGGGCTGTATTCATAGTCATTACTGCTCAGCTCATTAACCTGCAGATTTTTTCTTCTCAATACAAACTGGCAGCAGAAAACAATGCCATTTACCGGAAAATTATTTACCCTGACAGAGGCATTATTTTCGATCGTAAAAAAAGAGCATTGCTCGAAAACACAATTAGCTTCGATTTAGTGGTTACCCCTGCAGAATCAAAAGGCACCGACACGGCTACACTCTGCGCTATCCTGGGCATTGATACGGCAGAGTATAAAAAAAGAATGCTCGATGCCATCTTTAAAAACACAAGGGTACGCCCCAGTATTTTTGAACCCCTGTTAACGCCGGATCTCTATGCAAAGCTTACTGAAAACATGTATAAGTTTCCTGGCTTTGTATTGAGTGAACGTTCTGTTAGAACCTATCCCTTTAATACAGCAGCACAACTGCTGGGCTATATTGCTGAAGTAGACACTGCCTACCTGAGAAAGAACAAACACCTGGGTTACGAAATGGGCGACTACGCCGGAATGAGTGGACTAGAGAAAACTTATGAGTCGGTACTCATGGGGCAGAGAGGGATTAAAAGATTTATCAGAGACAATAAAAGCCGGATTCAGGGTCCTTATGAAAATGGTATTTTCGATACCATACCTGTTGCAGGTCGCAACCTCTACACCAGCATTGATGTAGAAGTACAACAACTGGCAGAACAATTATTACAGAATAAAATTGGAAGCGCTGTAGCCATCAATCCACAAACAGGAGGCATTATCAGCATGGTTTCCAGCCCTACCTATAATCCGAATGTGCTTACCGGAAATGCCCGAAGAAAAAACTGGGGAAGAATGGTGATGGATACAGCAAAACCTATGTACAACCGTGCCATCAAAGGACAGTATCCTCCCGGTTCTACTTTTAAACCGCTGGGTGCATTGGTGGCATTGGATCAGGGATTAATAACTTCCGATTATGGTATTGGTTGCTCCGGTGGTTATGGTGCTTGTGGCGGTGTGTATGTAAGATGTGAACACGGCAATGCAGGGCACGCTGCCAATTTAAGACTGGCACTGGCCAATTCCTGCAACTCCTATTTTTCTGATGTATTCAGAAAAGCACTGGACAATAAAAAATGGGGCAACCCCAATCAGGGCTATTTAAAATGGAAGGAATACATGAATGCTTTTGGTTTGGGAAGAAGACTCGAAGTAGACTTACCCAGTGAAGACAAAGCCAATATTCCAGATACCAGTGTGTACAATCGTTTTTTTGGCGGAGCCAGAAGATGGAACAGTTGCAGCGTGCTTACGCTTGGAATTGGACAGGATAAAATGACGGCGACTCCCTTACAAATGGCCAACCTGATGTGCATCATTGCCAACAAGGGATATTATTATCCTCCGCATTTTGTGGATAGCATAGAGAGTGAAAGTACAGCAGATACGGTATTGATGAATAAGTACAGAACCAAGCATACTGTTACCAATATTTCCGACAGAGACTATCAGGCGGTAAACGATGGAATGCACGATGTAACTGTATATGGTACGGCTTCTCATATTAAAATACCTGGAGTGGAATATTGTGCCAAAACAGGAACAGCTCAAAACCCTCACGGAAAAAACCACTCATTGTTCGTAGCATTTGCGCCCAAAGACAATCCAAGAATTGCAGTGGCGGTTGTGGTTGAGAACGGAGGTTACGGATCGGTAGCAGCAGGACCTATTGCAGGATTGATCATGGAAAAATTTCTGAACGATACTTTAAGTAAAGCTGGTTTGGCTACAGCGGAGAGAATAACAAAAATGGACCTGGTGCCGCAAGCCATTAAAAATTGGTACACGCGGAAAGATGCAGAACGTGCGGCACGTCTGGCCAAACTGGCATTGGAAGAAGCTGCGGAAAAAGAAGAAGCAGAACCCAACAGAGAAACACCTAAAAACAATACCGAAGCAATTCTGGAACAAGGAAGCAAACCGGTTGGCAATAAAAAAGATAGTACGGAAAAATATAAAATCAAAGCTGCTCTGTTGATTTCTGAATCTAAAAAGAAAAAAATGGAGGGCCGAAGACAATGACAAAAAATAAAAGCATTTCACAGGGAATAGACTACCCGGTTATCTGGCTCTATGCCTCTTTGGTTGCCATTGGCATTCTATGCATTTTCATGGTTGAGTACAGAGAAGGGGTAAATGTTTTCAGTTCCTTTATTGGGGGTAAAACCAATTACAGCAAACAATTGTTCTTTGCAGGCTTCTGTGTGCTGGTTGCTACTTTCATCTTATTAACTGACAGTAAACTCTTTACCGCATTTGCCAATCTGATGTATGTATTTGGCTTGCTGCTGATGGTGGCTACTTTTGTAATTGGTAAAAATATCAATGGATCTAAAAGCTGGATTCCTTTGGCAGGTGGCTTTAACCTGCAGCCGGCAGAACTCTGTAAAATATTTACTGCACTGGCTTTGGCCAAGTTTTTATCAAGACAGGAAATTGATTTCAGCAAACTGAAGTACCAGTTAATCGGGGGCGCTATAACAATGGCTCCGGCAGTGCTTTCCATTTTACAACACGAATTAGGACTTGCCCTGGTATATACTTCTTTCTTAATTGCCATGTACAGGGAGGGATTGCCTGCTCAAATTCTGATTATCGGATCTTCTTTTGGCGCACTGGTAATTGCCTCTTTAATTATTGAACCCAATACCCTGTTGATTGCTTTAAGTGTAATTGCCGTTTTTCTAATTTACATCGCCAGAAGACAGGCAAAAAGAAACAAGGGCGTCATTACCATTATTTTCATAGCCTGGTTAATCAGTGCAGGGACTCAAAGATTTGTTATCCCCTATATTTTCAACAATGTGCTGGAATGCTACCAGAGTACCCGTATCTACAGCATGGTGGGCAAGGATTACAATTGTTCGGACAATGTAAAGTCGATGAAGAAACAACAGACGGGAAATGAAAAAGCACCCAGAAAACCAGACGACTATAATGTTCGCCAAAGTAAAATTGCCATTGGCTCCGGAGGCTTTACGGGTAAAGGTTTCCTGAAAGGCACTCAAACCCGTGGAAAATATGTACCCGAACAGCATACCGATTTTATCTTCACTTCTCTGGGAGAAGCATTCGGATTTTTAGGTTGCTTCTTCTTCCTGATTTTATACATCGCACTCTTATTCAGAATCGTACGAATTGCTGAAAGACAGCGAAGTACTTTCAGCAGGGTTTATGCATACAGTGTAGTTAGTATTTTCTTTTTCCATATAGCAGTAAATGTGAGTATGACCATTGGGTTGTTTCCGATTGTAGGTATCCCCTTGCCATTAATTAGTTACGGGGGTTCTTCCTTACTCACTTTTACCATTTTGATTTTTATTTTATTAAGACTGGATGCAGATCGCCAGATGGTGCTGCGCTAATTGAATATTATGACCATAATCCCCTTATCTGAAGGAAGTTTTACCATTGATAAAACCAAGGTTTTTGTTCCTTTCGACACTACGAAAGAAGAATTGAACAGCAGACCCATTGGAAGTTTGCTGGTGGAGATACAACCCTTTTTAATCATCACTGCTAAAGACGTAATATTAATTGATACAGGTCTGGGATACAATATGTCCAACGGTGTTCCTCAGATTTATTACAATCTGGAAAAAGCCGGGTACAATCCTTCACAGATTACGAAAGTATTGATGAGTCATTTGCACAAAGACCATGCAGGAGGCATTACTACCAGAAACTATAATACCGGAGAACAATTCATTGCTTTCCCCTATGCCAGTTATTATGTACAGAGAAGAGAATTTGAATTTGCCATGGGAATTGGTTCTGCCTCTTATGTACAGGAAGACATTGCCATTCTGGAGGAATTTAGCAAAGTGGTTTGGCTAAATGAAGACCAGGGATTCATTGATGGGTACATAGCTTATCAGTTAACAGGAGCACACTCCAAATACCACCAGGTATTTACCATTACAGAAGGAAATGAAACCGTATTCTTTGGCGGAGACGATGCACCGCAATTACAGCAAATGAAAAGCAGGTTTGTAGCCAAGTACGATTTCGATGGAAAGAAATGCATGGAGCTTCGCAAACAATGGTGGGCAGAGGGAAAAGAAAAAGGCTGGAAATACCTGTTTTACCATGATATCTCCAGCCCTGTATTTAATCATTCAAGTTAATTATTCTAAAGGCTTACAAGAAATCTTTCGTGATTAATTCTTCCGTAAAGATGAATCCCGCTGATTGCGCTCCATCATTCTCTTGCGCAATGCAGGTCTGTCGGGTTTTTGATCCGGACCTTGCGGGCCTTGCGGACGCATTCCACGACGCATCATTTCCTGGCGCATCATGTCGTTGAAATTGCGGTCTAGCTTAAAAACAGTATTTACTCTTTCTTCGCTGTTCAAAACTTTTTTGAAGTCGTTATTGTACTTCTTTCTGATAGAAAGCGCTTGCTCTTCAAATGCCAGTTCTGCATCCTTATTGGCTTCTCTAGCTTTTTTTAAGTCAGCCATATAGCTATTGTGAACGGGCCAGAATTTCTGTGCTTCTTCGGCTGTTAAATTAAGTTTCTGCGTAATAAAAGCTACTTTCAGCGCTTCTACATGAGGAGGTTTGGGACCTCTGGGTTCGCCAGGCGCACCAGGCATTCTATCCATTTTACTCGGAGGCGGAGGTTCCTGTGCATGTGCGGCAACCGCCACACTCATTACCATTAAGAAAAGAATTTTTTTCATTTTACTTTTTTTTAAAAATTTTCAATTAATCATTCAGATAAAGCTGCAGTTCCTCATCTGATATCTCATCCACAGTTGTTCCGGTTACCCCATCTACCGTGTAGTGGTGTAAACTATTCTCCGATCCTGCCAATGCATTGGCAGATTGCAGATATTCATCTATTGATTCATTGGGCATTTGTTGCACCCAGTCAGTAACATTTAGAGAAGTCAATTCCGCATAATTCATTCCCACTTCGCTTTCCAGTGGCTTCTGCGATGCGTTCATCAGTTGCAATCCACCCAAAACCAAAATACCGGTAACAACCGCCGCTGCTGCCCAGCGATACCAGCTTGCTGCTTTTTTCATACTCACCACAGGTGCTGCAGTGCCGGGTTTTTGAAAATTTAAATGTTCAAAATAGCCGGCAGGTACCGTTTGAACAGGCTTCTTGCTGATCCTGTTCAAAAGAGGAGCAATCTCCTCCAGTTCTTGTGCTATGTCTTTTTTGTTTTCCATGTTCGGTATATATGACCAATTGCCTGGCAATCGGTTTAATGTGTTTTAATAAATTCTTCAATTTTTTTGGCTGCGTGATGATAACTGGCTTTCAGCGCACCCTCACTCGTATCAAGGATTTTGCTCATTTGCTCATAGCTCATTTCATCAAAATAACGAAGCCCGAATACCAGCTTTTGTTTCTCTGGAAGTTGCTGAATGGCCAGTTGCAATTTCCACTCCAGCTGATTGGCATCAAAGTTGGGATCGGCTTTTACCTGATTGGCATAGGTCTCAGAAATATCATCAAATGAATCTGCTTGTTTTCTGTTTTTCTGCGCCAGAAAACTCAGGCTTTCATTGGTAGCAATTCTGTATAGCCAGGTGTACAACTGACTGTCTTCCCTGAAATTATCCAGGGCATTCCACACCTTAATAAAACTGTTCTGCATTACGTCGTTTACATCGTCATGATCCACCACGATGCGTCGGATATGCCAATATAATTTTTCCTGGTATTTCTTTACCAACTCCGTGAATGCCGAATCTTTTTCAGAAGTGATTTTTAACCGCTTCACCAACGCTGTATCCTGGTTCAAACTTTTACAATTGTATTTTAAGTTAGATAAAAATTGGCGGTATGGGTTTAATGGGCTGAAAAAAAATTGTATATTCAGTTGAATCAATATGAACTCAAAAAAAGCCATACAGTCTTTCAGACAGAATGTTACAGACAAATACACTATCTATAATAGCTTGTTTGCAGCCCTTCCCTTTTCAGGAATCGCCAATGTAGGGGCCTTGCTTCCCATTTTATTGCAAGCCTGTGTAGACGGTTACCAGCAAGGGAAAAGCCCCATGGCTATTATAGATCAGTTCTTTGAACGGCATGCCATGGCAGACGATGAAAAGGACAAAATAGGACGTCTTTTTAAATTTGTTCAATACATAGAAAGGCAGGTGGTACTTTTTGATGCAATTGAAGATGCGGCATTCGATTCAGTGAATCAGCTGAACGGAACAGGCAGCCTGAAAGCATTGTACAACGAAGCCTATTTTAAAGGAAAGTTGCCGCTCTTAAAAGAAAAACTACGATCATTTAAGGTTAGGGTTGTTTTAACTGCCCATCCAACTCAGTTTTATCCGGGCAATGTGCTGGGCATTATTCATGATTTAGGTGAAGCCATTGCCAGGAATGATTTTGAAACCATTAATCTGTATATACAACAGCTGGGCATCACTCCTTTTTTCAACAAGAAACAACCAACTCCTTTTGATGAAGCCGTCAATCTGATGTGGTACCTGGAGAATATTCTTTACAAGTCTATCGGGAATATCTATAATTTCATTCACGAAGAAATCCTGAACGAAGAAAACAATAACCCCTTTATTGAACTGGGTTTCTGGCCGGGAGGAGACAGAGACGGAAATCCTTTTGTAAATGCAGCCACTACTTTGCAAGTAGCGGAATCACTCAGAAGTGCCATCATTGTATGCTATTACAGAGATATCCGTTCCTTAAAAAGAAGATTAACTTTTGCAGGTGTGGACCAACTGGTTACTCAGCTGGAAGCACAATTGTACGAAAATGTGTTTCGTCCGGAAGAGAGCAGAAGAGTGCAGCAGAAAGAATTACTGGAAAAACTGAACGCCATTAAAGCTTTGGTAATTTCGGAACATCATGGTCTTTACCTGAACAGGATCAATAGCCTGATTAATAAGGTTACCATTTTTGGAACCTGGTTTGCTTCGCTGGATATAAGACAGGATAGCAGAATACATACAGCAGTTATTGCAGACATAAACGAAACACTAAAGAAGCAGGATCAACAAGGAATACTTCCAGATGATTATGCTACTTTAAGTGAGGCCGAAAAAATTAAAGTTTTACTTTCCATAAACAAGGTAATTGAAACCACAGATACAAGCAGCACCATTGCAAAAGATACGGTTGAAAGTATTTTTGCCATTCATTCCATTCAGCAACTGAATGGAGAACAAGGCTGTCATCGCTATATCATCAGCAATTGCCAGTCGGCCCTGAACATGATAGAAGTCTACACGCTTTTTAAGCTTTGCGGTTGGAATATTCAGCAACTTTCGGTAGACATTGTTCCTTTGTTTGAAACCATCGACGATTTAAAAAATGCAGAAGGTATCATGACCTGGCTATACGAACTGCCCCTGTACCAGCAACATATTAAAGCCAGAGGACAGGCGCAGACCATCATGCTAGGATTCAGCGATGGCACCAAAGACGGAGGATACTTGCAGGCCAACTGGAGTATTTATCAGGCAAAGGAAAACCTGACAGGCATTTCAAGAAAATACGGCATCAAGGTTAAATTCTTTGACGGCAGGGGTGGTCCTCCTTCAAGAGGAGGTGGCAAGACCAATAAGTTTTATGCATCCCTGGGGAATGCTATTGAAAACGAAGAAATACAATTGACCATTCAGGGACAAACCATTACTTCTAATTTTGGCACTTTAAAATCGGCCCAGTACAACCTGGAACAACTATTAAGTGCAGGAGTCAGCAATACCGTATTTGCAGAGAACAGAAAAGATATCAGGGCTGAAAACAAAAACTTATTGGAAGAGCTTGGTAAAATAAGTCATGAAGTATATCAGTCTTTTAAAAAACATCCTCAGTTTCTTCCCTACATGCAGCAATTCAGCCCGCTGAATTATTACAGCAAATCGAATATTGCAAGCAGGCCTGGCAAAAGAGGCAATTCCACTCAACTGGTTTTTGAAGACCTCAGGGCCATTCCCTTTGTAGGAAGCTGGAGTCAGTTAAAACAAAATGTTCCCGGATATTTTGGAGTGGGTACGGCGCTGCAGAAAATGAAAGAAGCGGGCAGGTGGGATG
>CALEST010000150.1 GCA_937907555.1 uncultured Sediminibacterium sp. | reverse complement strand
TTTGAATGCGGTTTTCCTAACCCTTTTCTTTACTTTTGCAAATTGGTCTTTTGGGACTGATTTATTGCAATGGCACTACCGTATTTAGTTAAGCATATATACAATTTTGGTACCGATGAAGTAATTCGCAGAGGCAAGAAAATTCATTCATTGGGTCAGGTAGAACTGGTGGAGTATGACGATCTGATGGGGAATATTATTTTCCGGGTGAAAGATGACGGGTACAGTACTTTTTACAAAGTGCATGTGAATCAGTTTAAAGATCCGGCTACCATTTCATTGCGTTGCAGTTGTCCTTATAATCTTTCTGAAGTATGCAGACACAAGGCTGGCGCCCTGTTTCATTTGCAGGACATGCTAGATAAGAATTTGCTCGGGGACAGGGAGACTGTTTACGATCAGAAACATACGGTAGTTAAAATCAGGTTGCTCGATCTGAAGCTGATTAAAATGTTAAGTGCAACTGAATCATTTGAAAAAGCGGAAGAATACCTGAGGACTAATACAGCAACCATAAAGGAAGCAAAAAACGAAAGAGTTGTTGCAGAGCTGGAGATGGAAGGTAAACAGCATGTGGTTGTACTCCAGAAAAATGAAGAGCGAAATTTTGATACCAGCTGTAATTGCAATTCGGACAGTTCTCATCCGCTATGTGTTCATAAAACCATTGTTTTTTTACAATTGTTGAAAAACCACGGTGCCAATTATTTTGATTCAATCCGCAACTGGGATAAGGAAAAAAATAAATTGCTGGCACTTTACGGGTATTCGCTGGCGGATGATCTGAAAGGAAAGTTCGAGTTCACCTATACAGATGGCAAACCATTTCTGCGTGTGCTGGATAGCAGCATTAAACGAGTGGGTATTTCAGGGAACCAGGAAGTAAAGCCTTTGCTACAGGAGAAAGCGGATGCTCCTGCTGTTATTGAGCAGGAGTCGGAGCAGGAGGCAACTTATAAGCTTGGTTTGGTTGTAACCAGTACGGCTGCGCAATACCCCTTTATTCAAATGGAAGTAATTCAGGGTGAACCAGACGAAGAACTATTGAAATATCTGGGAAAAACAGAAAAACTGGATCTAACCAAATTCATTAATACTGCTGTATTCTCTGAAGATGATAAAATGCTGATTCAGCAGCTTCGTAAGCTAATGTCA
>CALEST010000149.1 GCA_937907555.1 uncultured Sediminibacterium sp. | reverse complement strand
TGCAAGCCGATATAGATGCATTTAAAGCTAAGTGGAGTGAGTTTTATTTTGGCAGCGTAACCCCTTTTAAAATATTCCACTTATCAAATGAAGACTTCGTTTATTTTTTAGAGAAGTACCCGCTTGCTAAGTTCTCTTTTACAGAAACAGAATTAAAGCTTTCAATAGGTGAGCAACTTAACCCACAAGTGCATCTGTATACCGAAATGGACTTCGAGTTGTTTGCAAAACATTTTGTATCCAAAAAAACCATTCTATAATGCCAGCTCAAATCGTTAAGCGCAATGAAAAAAAGGTGCACCCTTTCCGCATGGCCTACCACTTAAAAATGCGCAGCCTGGAGATTGTAAGACTCCGCATCCAGGAAAGAAACAACTGGAGCCAAACAACCTTTTACCGAAAAATGAAGGGTGATGAAGACCTCACAAAAGAAGAGGCTGAAGTAGTTGCAGCGGTGCTCAATATTTCTGTACAGGATATTGAGCAGTTTCAGGGATCATTTCCGGAACCCGGTAAAAAAAAGCGCAATGCCTGATACAAGTTACTACTACCGGTTAAAGGATCTGATCGCAGCAAAGTACGGTATTGGCCGCCTGGCACTTGGCTACGAGATTGTTGCCCGGTGGATAAGCTTTGAAACACACAAGCACTGTAGCATGGAGCAGGTAGAGTTCTGGAGCAATTTACGCGTATCAGACATGCCAGATAGTGTAGATGCCTGTGTGGGTATGCTAATTGGCTATCAAGAATCTATTGCCCTTACAAGTCTATTTGACCTTACCCATAACGTACAGCTTCTAACACCCATAAATACACACTATGAAACCGGAACTAATGAAAAACGCTGATCTGGTCTCTTTTCATTCAGACCTGGTCTTTTCTGTAGCAGACAAAACAGCTCGCCTCGAGGGCCTGGTAACAGGTAGAGCACGTTACAGGCTAATGCACGAGCTGGAGAGAGATAAAACAGTGCTCTCTATGATTGAGGCTGAGATAGCCAAAAGAAAGCGAATACATCAAACCGTAAACAATTAATCAATGGCATACAAGCTTTCCCACCAAGATGATGTTGCGCTACAGGAGCTATCAGCTCCAATAAGAGCACTAATCTATTACTCCTTAGTAAGCATGAATAATACAGTAGATATGATGAAGGGGCACATGAAGGATAAAGACATGTTGGAATTTTACAACAACATTCAGCAAGACAGCCAGGCGGCACAGCAAATTTTAAAGACCTCTCTCGATAACGATCTTTCCCTGCTTGAATTTTATGCTAAGTAATATCAATATCAGTTTATACAACGGAGTTAAAGACAGAAAGGGCACTACAGTTACATTGGCTTGGGTGATAGACTTAATTCGCGAAAGCCCCGGCTTAAAAGAACAAATAGACCGGTTGCGAAAGTCAAAAACTGAGGCCAGTAAAAAAGCTATCAAAGAATATTTACCTGCGGTAACATTTGCAGGCGTATTTACACCCACCCGGGCTATTGCCAATATCTGGAGTTACACCTCTTTGATGGTGATTGATATTGATAAAATAGAAGACCAGGCAAAGCTTGCAGATGTGTATATGATGCTTTGCTAGAGCAGCTATACCGTGCTCTGTTTTATTAGCCCATCGGGCAATGGCATAAAAGCGGTTGTTAGGGTGGGTACAGAAAAGCCAGAGCTGCACTCAAAAGTGTTTAAGTTCCTGGAAGCATTTTACAAAGAGTATTATAGTCTGGAAATTGACCCCTCAGGGAAAGACATCTCCAGGCTATGTTTTTTAAGCAGCTCTCCGAACCTTTATTTCAATGAATACGCTGAAATATTTGGCTCTGAAGACTTATTTAAAAAGCCTGCACTGGATGCACCGGTGGCAACTGAGTTTAAAGCTTCAGGAGATGCATTGCCCGAGATAGAACAGTTTACCAATAACATTATTCAATATCAGCAAGGCAGCAGAAATCTCTATGTGTTCACTTTTGCATGTAATTGCAACCGAAAAGGAATAGATCGCGAGTTGTGCTTTACCTATTGCGTAGATCGGTTCGCTGATCTTGACATGAAAGAGATTCAGCATGCAGTGTACGGCGCCTATAATCGCAATCAGGCAGAGTTTGGTAAGTATGCCAGGAAAGAGAAAGCAAAGCGCGTAAACAAGCCTACAAAAGCTGCTGCGGCCACCCCAACAAAAGATGGTACTGCAGAGCAGGATCAGCATACCGGAGATACCTCAGATAAACCAGTTACGGACCAGTTTTGGCACGAGGAAAAAGACGAGAAAACAGGAAAGATTAAATACAGCCTGGATTACATAAAGTACTTCGATTTTTTAGAAGCTCACGGATTTCACCGCTTGGCATTAGAGAATAACACTTTTGAGTTAGTGCATTTTTCTGATAATATATGTACCCCTCAAATGCCGCATAATATACAGGATTATTTGAACAGCTGGTGTAAGACAAATCATGAATTGGGTGTACTGTCCATGTTGCGCAAAGGGGCTAAGACATACTTTGCAGAAACACAGTTTTTTAATTTGAATTATAAGCAGATTGAGTTTGCCAGAGATACCCCGTCTTCTGCTTTTTTTTATTTCAAAAACGGTATCGCTGAAGTTACAGCTGAGGGTATACATTTTTCCGCCTACAAAGAGCAAAAGAAAAGTATTTGGAGATCACAGATTATTGACCATGAATTTATGCCACTCTCAAATGATCTGCCTACTAAAAGAGACGGCGAAATTGACTTAGAGGCATTGGATTGTGAGTTTGCAAAGTTCATATCCCGGGCTGCAAGCAACCCTAATAATAAAACAGTTGATGAAGCGGTTCGTGTGAAAAGATTTTTCTCGCACTGCTCTGCTATTGGGTACATGCTGCACGATTTTAAAACCAAGATTGGAAAGGCCATTATTGCGGTAGATCATAAAATGGCTGCGGACCGCAACGAACAGAATGGCGGTACTGGCAAATCAATTGTAGGTAACAGTTTCAAGTATTTGAAGAAAACGGCCCTGATAGATGGCCGCGAATACAAAGAAGATTATCCTTTTAGGTTTGACATGCTCCAGAGCGATACAAAAATTATTGTCATGCAAGACTGTAGGTACAGCCTTGATTTTGGCAGCTTTTTTGTGCCCATCACTGGCGATTTTACTTATAACCGCCGAAATGTTGGATTCAGAACCATTAAGTATGAAGACAGTCCGAAATTCTGGTTTGATACCAATTTCACTTTTAAAGGTGATGGAGCTTCATTTCGCAGAAGGCAGCACATTATTGAGTTCGATGATTACTATCATGAGGACTTTAACCCATTAGATGATTTTGGACATTATCTGTTCACAGATTGGGATTTCAAAGAGATGAACCGCTTTTATAATTTCATGCTTACTTGTGTGCAGATTTATTTAGAGTGCGGGCTGTTAGACTATCCAAATGCAAACTACGATGAACGAAAGCTGGTAAATGAATGCCCTCAAGATTTTTTAGACTTTCTCGACTCAAAAGAAGAAACTGGAGCATACTTGGTGCCCAGGGATCAGGAGATTCCTAAGATCAAATTATTGCAAGACTGGAGCGCGAAATGTAAGGACTTGCAAATGCCCATTCCCTCAGCGCACATATTCAGCAAGCAAGTAAAAAAGTATTGCAAGACCAGGAGACTGATCTTTTTATCCAACAAACGCAACGGCGTTGAATACTATGTACTCAGAACGAGTGAGGAAACTCCTGTAAAACCAGCAGTAAATCCAATATATGCAAACGTTAAGTAAGCCTGCTATAGCAGCTGACATCTCATTTAGTTACAACTGGAATAAAAAACTCTATTGCCGGTTCTTTACAACAATTCGCTTGGCTAATTATGCCAAGTATCATGTTGGTAAATTGTACAGGATTATGCACAAAGAGAACTACGCATTTGATGGATTGATTGTTAGAATTGAGTACTACAAGTTGCATGAGTTGCCAGAGATTGTTTGCATGATGGACACAGGCCTTACCAAGCAGGAAACGATAGAGCATATTCAAAAGATGTATGCAAATAAAAATATTGATTGGAGCAGTCAGCTTTTATCTGTTTTGTTAATTGAAAATACCCAGTGGGATAAGCCATGAAAGAACATCAATTTTATGTGCCCAGAGAAGTATTAATCAGTTTGATTAACCATGAGTACCACATACGGGCACGAAAGAATTTTAAGGGGGATAATACTTACTGCGTGTATAACAAATCAGCGTCTCCCATCATTTCAATGAGAGAGGATGATTTTAAAGCAGTTGAACACCTAACAAAAAAAAAGGATGGTATTATCACATTAGACCTGAGAAAGGTAAGAGCACTTCACGGAAATTCGGTTATCAAAAAATTGTACAAACTTAGTAGACAAAATAAACCTCATAAACATGAACAAGCAGCAGGAAAAAATACTGAAAGAAGTTGCTAAAAAGGAGCTGAAGGGTGAGGAAGTCCTCAGCGGCGGCAGCAAGTATGTTAACCCGATTCGCAAGAAAAAAGCCAAAGAAGGTAAAAAGAAAAGCTTCTGGCAAAAGTTGTTTGGATAATCAAAATTGAACTGTATGGCAACCATAAAGCTACAAGACACATCCGCTCTGATCGGAGCCGATAGCAGATTAGAACAGCACTGGAGAAAAAAGGGTTTTGCTTCGTTTTATACAAAGTTTCGTAAGGGGCTGAAGCTTCCGCTCCAGTATCAAACTGTTGATACAGTAGAGAAGCTGATAAAGCTGTTTAAACTAAATGCTGTTGGTTTTGGTAATTGGGTGAACCAGGAAGACAGGTACAATTACATATCTGCATTGAATATCGCTTTGTACGACATAGACAAGGTTGTAAAATTCAAATCAAACATAGGCTTAAATGGGATGGTCTCATTCTCATTTGGCGCCCGTGGAAAGGGGGGCGCAGTGGCCCACTTTGAGCCGTCTACGTTCATCATTAATGTTACCAGGTACATAGATGATTCTGGTTCGAAAGAAAGCAGGTTTGTGTACACCGGCGGCGCAGGATCAGTGGCGCACGAATGGGGTCATGCAATTGATTATTATTTTGGTATTTACAGAGAACGGCTGAAAGATGTTCCTGCTCTCTCTGGTGGTCGTACAACCAGAACCATTTGGTATGTCAGTATATCCAAAATGCGTTCACTGATGGATCAACTCCTGGACGATATCATCTGGAAAAAGCCATACAAGGAAATGACAGATTATTACAAAAGACTCCAGGCGAATTTTTCAGGTGATTACATGTTTCGCCGAAATGAGATTTTTGCCAGAGCCTTTGAAAAGTACGTACAGGTAAAGCTTCGCGACATTGGCATTGTCAATAAGTTTCTTAACGAAACAAAGTACGATCCTGCAGCCTATTTAACAGACGCTGAGACCAGGAAAATACTCCCTCAGTTTGATGCACTGATAAAAGCTATGGCTGCGGCATTGTGAGGCCATTCCAAACATATAACGGCGGTAAAAACGGTTCAGGGGTGTATCAGGCCATCATTAACCAGATACCCCCTCATTTGGTCTTTATTTCAGGTTTCGCGGGCAATTGCGGTGTATTAGCTAACAAGCGTCCTGCATCCATGGCCAACATCGCAATAGATTTAGATACTTCAGTGTCCGAGGCATGGAAAGAAATTCCTGGAATCATCTCATTAAACCAAGATACTACCAGGTTCATTCCTGACTTAATCAAGTCTTATCCAGCTGATATCATACCACACATTTATTTGTTCCTGGATCCACCGTATTTAAAGTCGGTGCGTTCCGGCGGCGGCAACTACTACAAAAAAGAGATGCTCGATCAGGATCAGCACGAAGTTTTGTTAGATATGGTCCAACAGCTCCCTGTTATGGTAGGACTGGTTCATTACCCCTGCGATTTATACGACAGGTCTTTAACAGGATGGCGTACCATAGACTTTACCGGCAGAACCAGATCAGGAACCAGGACTGAGAGAATGTATATGAATTACCCCCCCCGGATCAGCTACATGACTACAGATACATTGGCAACGATTATAGAGAGCGAGAACTCTATAGAAAGAGCAGAAACAACATTATCTCCAAATTTAAGCGTATGGAGCCGCTGGAGCGCAATTACATTATCCAGGAGCTGAAGTGCTCAGGATTACTCCCATAGGCTTTATATCAGCACACAAGTGCTGATATAAACAGAATACGGCCAGGCTCTGCCCTGGCCGTTCCTATTCTCATCCGCTCCTACAGGAGCTACTTACATTTTCTCCCCTTACCCCTCTAATTAAAATGCAGCACATAAGTGTACTTATCTATATATTCTTTTCTACTTTTTTTTATTCATAAAATAACAATAAGAAAAAGTGTGCTTGTGTGCTGATTTGGCTGGAATGCTAATATTATCAATACTTTCAGTCAGCACACTTTTCAGCACACTTTTGTTTTCAGCACAGTTAAAAGTGTACTGCTGTATTACCGCTGATTTTCACCAGCACAATTAAAAAAGTGTACGCACAGTTTTGTTTTTCAAAAAGTGTGCTGACTTATTTAATTGATATTCATTTTGTTGCAAGCTTCAGCACACTTTTCACACTTTTTTTTCAATATTATTCCTGTACAGTATTGTGTATGTATGTGTGTATTGTATGTTTTCTGTAGATAGTGGAGAATAATGGAAAATGTATTGCCGCTTTCGCGATGAAAATTTGTGTTGTAAAACTGAAAACATGGATGAAAGTCAAGTACCGCCCATTAGCTCTGGAGAGCAGGAACAAGGTTCGGCAGAAAATAATGAGACTCCTGTTATTCAGGAACAGCCAGAGCAACAACCAGGTGAAATCAAAGAGCAAAAACCAAGTAATGGTGAAAATGGTGCAACAAGCCATGATACTGTTACTGAAAAAAAGCAAAGAAAAGAATCTGCTGCTGGTTCTACTCGCCTAACACTGGTGGGCAATTTTGTTGGTGATGAAATTCAGTACTTAAATAAAATTATTGAAGCCAGAAAAAAATCAGGCTTAACTGAAAACGTGAATCATTTTGTAAGACAGTGCATTGACTTTGCAGTGAATCATGTACCAGGAACAACATTTGCAGTTCCCTCAGGTGAAAAAACACCGATTAAAAACGCTTTTTACAAGTAGTATGGAGAATACACAACATTTATCTGTTGAGCAAGTAGCAAAACTATTGCAGACAGATGCATTCAAACAAATTGCTGTACTGTTTTCAGCAAATCAGTCTATTGGTATGGGTGTTTCAGTTATGCCCGAACTTAATGAGGAGCCTGTAACACCGGAAGATTTTTTGAAAATAATGGCTGAGAATAAAGCTGTAGCTAAGATTACCGAAATAGTTGCTGAAAACCACGAACTGAAAGCAGACTTGGCCTTTTTGAAAAATAATGTACTTCAAATTTGTACAACCTTGGGTTTGTATGAAAACAGCAAATTCGTTGAACGCGTCAATATGATTCGATTGATGCCCAAGGTCATGGGCTATTTATCAGACCACACTAAGCTGAAAAAAGATTTTGGATTCATTATAGAGATGGCCCCATTACTTGAAAAATACAAAGACCTATGAGTGATTTAGATCAAATATTGCAAGATGTTGCTGTTCCTACTCCCGAACAGCCAGCTCAGGCCCCGGTAGTAGCATCTGCTGCGGATACCGCAGCAAATACCGATGCCCCCGGTGCTGACTCCGCGGCAGCTGCTTCAGCTCCTGTTTCTGAGGAAGCAATAGAAATGGGCGTAGATGCTTTAATTGGCTTCTTTGACTTCAGCCAGAATAAAATCTCCAGTATAGCCGTCCGGATGAAAAAAAGAAACCGGATGCAGCATAAATATGGTGATGATTGGAAAGATCGCCTGGATGAATTGATTGCACAGGTTGAGGGTAAGACCAAAACAAAAGATAACCTAACTCCAGAGGAACTTCAGATGTTGAAGCTGGAGAAAAATGTACAGGAGATTCTGGATGATCTACCGCTCACAGATGCAGACATAAAGGCTTTAAAGGGGCCATTGATGCAAATAGCCAGGGCGAAAGGTGGCACTATACCACCTGAGTATATTTTGACGCTTACCGTGATTTCAATAATTGGTGCCAGAGTTGCTGATATATCAATGCTATGAGTTCTGTTCGATTGAACAAATTATATCTGATTGTCGGTCAAAGAGGAACCGGCAAAACAACCATTGCACAGAAGCTTGGTGAAGCTTCAGGCAAAAAAGTGATTGCAGTTGATACAGACGCGCACCCTGCATATGATGACTATGAGTTAATTTCTGCTGATGCAAATGGTATTGCAACATTTACAGGAATGAAGGGTAGAATACTGGCAACTGATGTAGATTCGGTTTTAATTGGCCTCAATAAATATCAGGCTAATGCGTTCATTCTGCTGGAAGACGCGCCAAAGTACTTAGACAGTAATTTAAGCAGGGCAACAAAAGCTTTCATCATTGATATGCGAAAGCGAAATTTTGATGTTGCTATAATGTTTCACTCATTAAGTGATATACCACCTTACCTATGTAAGAATTATAACACACTTATCATCTTTAAGACTGATGATAATTTAGATGTACCTCAGAGAAAGTTCAACCAATGGGAGTTGATAAAGAAAATTGCAACTGATGTAAGGAAACATCCTGAATGGAATTATGCAAAGCCCATCATTAAATGAAAAGTCAGGAACAGACATATCTACTCAGTAATACCAGAACTAAGCTGGCAAAGTTGTATGGCGTTGCACCAAAGACATTTAGAAAATGGATTGAAAGAAACGCCCAGTTGAAAAAAATTATGAAACAATACAAGGGGGCTAATTCATTGCCCCCTGAGGTAATTAGAACCGTTATTATGTGTTTGGGTGAGCCTTAATAGGTATCATTTGTATTCTATTGTAATCATTGAGTAAAAACGGGCATGGTTGGGGTTCTGTTAATTTTTCAGTTGTGAAAATTTACAGCATAATCAAAATCAAAAAAGATGTTCGTAGCACAAAGCACAAAAGGCTCCGCATTCTGGAATGGCTTTCTGCTGTTCGTTGTGGTAGTTCTGGCAGTACTGTTCACCTTCATGCTGGTGAAGTTGGTAAAAGACCCTAAAGATGAAACAGCACAGCGTTTCACTCTGGGCGCCAAAAAGAAAAAAACAGCGTAAGCGTTCTGCCTTACAGCAGTTTGAAAAAAAACATTCCAATCATCAAAAATTTCAAATATGTATCCTGAATACACCGGTAAAGGAGATTCCTTCCTGGACTTTGGCGGAGCAGCCGCAGACTTTGGCTCTGAGGGCCGTTTTGACAAGATTTTCCGCGTGAAGATTTTGAACTCCAGCGCGAACGATCAGCTGGTGATCTTGAACCCATCATATAACCCATCTAACGCTGCGCGCGTTATCAAAGATGGCAATATTGTTTACGCAGCTGGTGCAGCTGATCTGTCCAGCTCAGGTTCACCCAACACCATTGCTGAGTTGCTGGCCTTCATTAAGGCGAATCCTTCTTGCGTTACTAAGATGCAGGTAAAGAGCAACAATGCTAATCAGTTGGCTCAGGCTTTGATCCTGACACAGAAAACCCCATTCAGCACTCCTAATGCAGACCGCATTAACCTGGAGAGCTTCACCACTGAGTTTGCCAACAATGACAAGCAAGTAACAGTTAAGCGCGAGTTCTTCCTCGATGACCAAACTGAAGCTTCAATCATTATTCCGGCGGCGGTTGGTGGTACACCTACAGAGAGCACATTTACTTTCTATTTCGGTGCCACATTGAACACTGCTCTGGCTCTTCGCGACAAGAAGCGTATTGCATTGCAGAACCCCGTTGTACAACAAACAAAAGGTGCGATTGCCTAATTAAATCGCTCACCCCCATAGTAATTAAACAGGGCAACGTGGTTACACTGTTGCCCTGTTTTTGTAAAGCATCAATCATGAGCCAGGAGATAGCATTTAGCGTGGAAAAACTGATTTTATTCTTTGGAACTATCACAACATTTCTACTCAGTGTGATTTCATTTTTTCTGATTCGATATGTAAACAGGAATGATGAAGCAATTGAGGAGTTAAGAAAAATATCAGTAGATCACGAAAAAAGGCTTTCTGTGGCAGAATCAAAACTTGACCTGTAAAAAAAAGTATATGAAAAAGTTTTTCCGCAAAATCGTTTCATTTCTCAGCATGCTATTCGTTGACCTCGAAGCATGGATTCACGAGCATGTTCAACCGTCCATTGAAATGGTTGAGCGACTCAAAAAAATTGTTGATAGCCCTGTCGCCAACATCATTACAGCGTTAATCCCGGGAACGTGGGATGATAGCCTCAAAGAAGCTGTTTCCCAGCGATTGGCAAAAGCAATTGACGCAATGCATATCACTGCTGATATAGTCAATGAACCAGACTGGACAGCCAAGGTTATTAAAACGTATCAATACCTACAAACCCTCTCAAAGCCTATGCGTGGAGCCATTTATAAAAAATTGGCTGCTGAATTGGCAAAAGAAAGCGGTGGAAATGATAAAGTAAAAGGCCATGCGGTTGATTTACTGGTGCAAATGCAATACAGTAAGCTGAAGGAATCTATCAGTGAGGCTGATCTCCCAGCTGTTGATCCATATCTGGCAAAGCGTTTGGCGAATGCCGGTAGTGATGCAGGTGCGAATGCCGGTGGTGATGGCGGAGCTAATGCAGGTGCAAATGCCGGTGGTGGTAATTATTATCCTCAGGGTTGATAAAATCTGTTTATGAAGAATTTAGTTACTGATCTGGCTCCAGATGCCTACGAGAACGAGCAGGGTTTTATCCCTGGGGAAAACGGTGATTACACAGGTTCGCCAATGGTATATGCCCCATCTCAAAAAAGATCGGTGGTTGATCTGGCACCAGCTAATACTGATGTGACAGCAGCAGTAGCAGCTACTTCGGTTCAGGCTGATTCTACTAATACAAGTGCAAATCAGCAAGCTGCTTTATTTGCACCTACGCAGCCAGTAAGTGAGCAAAAAAAGTGGTGGGAGGTTATTGCGCTGCTTGGTGATACCGCTGCCAAAGTATATGCAGCCAAAAAAACAGGTGAATTACTGCCGGATGATGTATATGTAGACTCGGTAGAGAAAAAACCTTTATCCTGGGTTTGGATTGCGGTTGCAGTGGTAGTAATTATCATCTTGGCTTATCTCACATTCAAAAAGTCTAAGTAATGCTTCAAGATATCAGCGTTGCCCGTGGTGGTAACAAAACATCAAAGATCATCGTTGCGGTAGTTGTTATTGTCGCAGTGATAATCATTGTTGCTGCAATTATGCAGATATATAAGTCATCAAAGCAATCTGGTGAAGCTGCTGGAGAAATTATTGGTGCCGAGATCGTATCGCAGAAAACGGGTATATCAGCTGAAAGGCAGGCAGTATGTAGATCAGTAGCGCAGAACATTGAGAATGCCATTACACGTGTGCCAATTACCGGCTGGAAACTATTTGTAGATGACCAGGTAGTGGTAGATCAGTTGAATCGTTTGGTAAGCCCTGCTGAAGCTGCTCTGGCAAGTACAATATTCAAACAAATTACAGGCGACTCATTAAAGTCCACTGTTGAAGGCGGCTGGATGACTGAAAATTATCGTAAGCGTATCACCCTTAGAGATCACCTTGTATAAAATATTTGTATGGCAAATTTTTTTGATAACCTTTTTAACAAAAACAAACTGCCTGAGGTGGTTGTAACGGTAGAATTAGAAGATCAAAGCCTTGTAAAGCTTTCGATTGCACTGATTGTTGTGTTTACAATTGCTATTCTGTTGAATGCTTTTGTTCAAAAGAAAATTCGATAACATGAGTTTCGTTTCAGATGTCCTCAATACTGTTTATCCTGGTACTGGCACCATAGTTGACAAACTGGGCGGCTTGTTCAAGGATAAAAAGCAGTATGCTATCAGAGATCAGGCGCGCACATTGCCAACTGCTGACCAACGAGCAGCCTTGTATCTATCATTTATTGACACTTTGCCAGAAACAGGGAAAGACAATAAGCGCAACCGATTTAATCAGTTCTATGAGAATTTCCCTGCTGATCTGAAAAATATGAGTCCGCTAATGGCTGCTGAATGGAATCGAAGAATTGATTCTACTTCAAATCCATCAGCGTTGGCGCAGTTTCGTGCATCTTCTCCAGTATTAGGAATGCCGCTTTCTGCGTCTACTTCACAAAGACAGTCAGCAACTTCAGGATATAACGCATTAGCAGCTGCTAATGGTATGTTTATCCCTAATGATCCTGGTGCTGTTCCTTATCAAAGCAGTACTCCAGAGGGTGGAGCCAGCGATCAAAAAGACAAAGGCAACAATACCCTTGTAATTATTTTGATTGCTGTAGTAGTGATTTCGGTAATTACCATTTTAGTAGTTAAGTCAAAAAAGTAGTATGAACCTTATTAGAAGTCTTTTTTCATGGACAACTGCTTTGAGAGATGAGTACAGACGTTTTTTTAATTCGGCTGTAGTTAACGCTCAATCGGTAAGTAAGGTGCAACAATCTTATCAGCGGTTGATGGCAAATAAAGCAAGGTATGAAGCCGTAGCAAATGCTTTGAAAATGCCCGGTGTACCATGGTATCTTATAGGCGTAATTCATATGCGTGAATCAACCTATAATTTCACCAGGCATTTACATAACGGTGATCCTTTAACAGCCAGAACAAGAAAAGTGCCAGCCGGTAGACCGGTTGCTGATCCTGCCGCGGGTAAGGGTAAGCCATACACATGGGAAGAAAGCGCGATTGATGCTATCAGATATATGATTTCTGTATCTCCGCCGTGGACAAGGGGAACTAATGACAGTTCTGTTGAAAGCTTACTTCACAAGATTGAAGCATTTAATGGCGGTGCGTATAGAACCAGAAACTTACCATCTCCATATCTCTGGGCGGATAGCAATTTGCAAAGACCGGGAAAATTTGTTGCGGATGGAAAGTTTGATCCAACTGTTACAGATCAGCAGTTAGGCGCCGGGGTTTTACTTAAATATTTCCTCGAGCAGGAAGCAAAAAAAAAATCGTAACGCCGCTTTTGATTGGCTGCTTGTTAATGGCCGTGCTGCTGGTAATCACATTGGGTTTTTCATCAAAGGGGAATAAGTAATGCAATACATCACAACAAAATACAATGACAGAACTAAAGACATTCTGTATAGTATTCTGTTGAGTTTAGGAGGAACTGAAATGGATATCAAGCCACTTTTCTTAGACCAAAGAGATGATTTGCTTTATGCGATACTGGAGAAGCTTCAGCCAGACAATCAGGGTATCAGTCCATTTGTAGAAAAATTCTCACAAGATGAATTGGTTCGTATTGCAGCCGGAAAGTCAATTGGCCGGTATATCAACGGAGATACATTCCCGCTAAATAATCTCACTCCAAAGCAAGCCATTCTAATGGCAATTACGGAGCCGGTTTCGCCGGTTTATTTGATGCCTTCCGGAACGCTTTTATCAAATCCTGTATCAAATAACACAACTGAAGTTGGTACATCTTTGGCAGTGAGCCTTTCCGGTTCATTTACTCAGAATGATGCCGGGGCTTTGTCTTTGTATGAGTTGCTGAAAAATGGAACAGTTATTAGCAATAGCCAATTGGAGATTGATAATATTGCAGCTCCATTGGTTCCAATAAATTACCAGGCAAGGTTTACTTACTTGCAAGGGCCGATTAAGAACAATAATCTCGGACAGCCCGACCCCACTGGTAGAGTACAGGCCGGGGTTGTAAGTAGTCAGCAGATCACGTTTAGAGGTTATTATAGAATGTTCTTTGGCCCGGTAACAGATCCACCAACAAATTCTACTGAGGTACGGGCCTTGGCGTCTCAGCTCACGTCTCAAGGGCTTTCATTTACAATCAATACAGGTGCTGTACAAAAAAGATTCTGTATTGCTGTGCCACCTGGTAGAAGCTTACAATCTGTGGTAGATCAGGACGCGCTTAATTTGGATATCACCAGTCAATATATTTTATCCGGAAGTATCGCAGTAAATGATGCTGGTGGCCAGAGCCACCAATACCAGATGTATGTAATGACAATGACTGTTCCATACAATACCAATCATAGACACAACGTAACTGTTCAATAATGGCAGGAGAACTTGAAATATCTCAACCAGTCAGGCTTACCAACAATAAGCATGTAGATGCGTGGTACGGCCCGTATGCTACTGTGGCAGCAGCATGTGCTGCAGTACCACAGGAAATGAGGTTGCGCCGTGTAGTTGGTATCATTTTACCTGGTGGTATCGTAGATCATTGCTGGAGAGCCGGTACACAAGATGCAGATTTGGTTCCTGTTCGTATAGAATTACAGACCAGTGGAACACATGTACAGTGGAGATATGTAGGTGATCCTTCCTGGAATAATCTGGTGAGCCTGGCAGCGATCACAGGCCCTCAGGGTGCTCAGGGCATTCAAGGATTACCTGGTGCAGCTGGAGCCGCCGGAAGCAATGGCCGTGAGGTTGAATTACAGACCAGTGCTACGCATGTGCAGTGGAGATATGTGGGAGACGTTACCTGGAATAATTTGGTGAGTCTGGCAGCGATCACAGGCCCTCAGGGTGCTCAGGGCATTCAAGGATTACCTGGTGCAGCTGGAGCCGCCGGAAGCAATGGCCGTGAGGTTGAATTACAGACCAGTGCTACGCATGTGCAGTGGAGATATGTGGGAGACGTTACTTGGAATAATTTGGTGAGCCTGGCAGCGATCACAGGCCCTCAGGGGCCAGCAGGGCCGGCCGATTGGAATGCCATTCAAAATAAGCCTTCTACTTTCCCCGCGGATTTGTCTGGTGTTGTAATGTTGACAGGTAATCAGCAAATAGCTGGTGAGAAAAGGTTTTTAAATGGGGTTTCCATATGGCAAATAGATAACGGAGCGCAAATTAATTTTGGACCAACGGTTAATGCTACATGGATAAGGCTAAACAGTTCTCAACAACATCTACAATTCTCAAGACCAATTGACTGCCTCGATAGATATATGATTGTTGGTAAAGATGCTATTCAAAGTTTTGGCAATGATCTGAGGTACGGCGGTTACATGGGTTCGTCTTCTGTTCATACAGGGCATGAATTTTATAGTAATCAAGTTTTAATAGCATCAATAAAACCCAACGCACATAATTTTCAAGGCAATTTTGATGTAACTAACGGACGGATTAGAGCCAGTGAGGGATTAGGAATTGTACACACAAGCGCAGGCTATTCATGTAGAATGTACACAGGTACTGGTGGTATGTGGATTGAAGATGCAGGGCACGGATATTTTGGTGCCGTTTTTAATGGTTCATTTAGGACTTACTATGTCGGCGCTCACGCAATATTTCATCCCTCGACACACATATCTGGTAAGTTCGTTAAAGCTGGTGCTGGAATAGGTAATCAACACCTGTTTGAGTCAACAGAACTAACAGCATGTTATGTAGGAATATCAGCAGATGGTCGAGGAGATATTGTATTTCAGGGTGGTGGTGCTGGTAGCGGTACAGACAAAGGAATAAAGTTTAATATTGGCAATGACAGTACCAGAGGATACTTCAGAGGAAACGGAAAATTCGTTCACGCACACGATGGTGTTCTTCCTGTTGAATCAGCAAATGCAGATTTTCAAATAAAAGGCAGGCTTTCTGTAGGCAATACTGTACATACACCAACTAATGGTACAGTTACACAAAAAGTTGCTATAGAAGTGAATGGGCAAATTCTTTACTTACACGCATCAACAACAATTTAAATAATTTTATATGAGAAAGTTTGATACGCCTCTTAATTTAAAAATTGACGGTTTTGATTGGTCTACTTCTTATAGTCCACAAAATCAGGTAGAGACATTGCAGCTTGTCCTGTTCTCTGGCAAGACGGGAATTTTATCACAGAATGTTCAGATTAACGATGCTGAAGCAAAATCTGCTAACTATTCAGATGAATATTACAGTCAGGTTGCAAAGACAGTAGCAGAACAGTTGATTTTATCAATAGATCAGCAGGCTAACCAACCACAGCAGTAATCAATTAGATAGCAGGAAACTTATCCTCAATATCGTTGCAATCAAGCAAACCAAAATCTGCTGCATACTGATTTACCTGGTCTAATGAGTGGTGTCTTAACTGAAGCTGCAACTGCTTCAGTGATCCACCAGATTTGATGAAGTGATAAATACCGGTATTTTTCCAACTGTAAAATGAGTAACGGTCGCCGCGAATTTTCGCAG
>CALEST010000148.1 GCA_937907555.1 uncultured Sediminibacterium sp. | reverse complement strand
ATCTACATACACCACATTCTTGGCGTAGGGCTTGCCCGCAATGTATTGCTGAATCTGTGCAATGGTATCTTTGTTCAGGGTACGCATATAGGCACTTAAACGAATATCTTCCTTGAACGTATTACCTACTGCGTTCAGATTTAAAAAGAACCAGCCCATGATTCCCATAATCAGTAAAACAAGGGCCACGCCCACAACGGTATAGATATAATTGGGTTTTCCCCGCTTGAGTGATGCTTTTCCTGCCTGCGCCATATTGTATTCCTTTTTTAACCGCTGCCGGGCAACGGTGGTCTGCTTTCAAACGTTACAAATGTAGGGTTTTGACGGCTAATGACTTACATTTGCACCCTTAAACCTGCCTTGAAAATAAGCGAATATTTTCCGGCAGGCGTTAAAGAAACGCAAATAAATAAAAAGGGCAGGCAAGATGGACTATCAATTCAGAGCGATTGAACAAAAATGGCAGGAATCCTGGAAAGAATCCGGGGCGTATACGGTTCCCAATAAGAGCGATAAACCCAAGTATTATGTATTAGACATGTTCCCTTATCCAAGTGGAGCAGGATTGCATGTGGGACATCCCCTGGGATACATTGCTTCTGATATTTTCAGCCGCTATAAAAGACTGAAAGGATTCAATGTGTTGCACCCAATGGGATATGATGCTTTTGGATTGCCTGCTGAACAGTACGCTATTGAACATGGGGTTCATCCAGCAGTAAGTACTGTGCAGAACATCAACAATTTCAGAAAGCAATTAGACAATATTGGGTTTTCTTATGACTGGAGCCGGGAAGTAAGAACCTGTGAACCGGATTACCACAAATGGACCCAGTGGATTTTTTTGCAATTGTTCAATTCCTTTTTTAATCGCCAGCTTCAAAAAGCAGTTCCTATTACAGAATTGATTGCTTCTTTTGAAAAAGAGGGAAACAGTGTGCATCCTTGTCCTGCCAATGATCAACTGTCTTTTACTGCGGCAGCATGGAAAGCCTTTTCAGAAAAAGAGCAGCAGGATATTTTAATGCAGTACCGTCTGGCTTTCTGCGGTTACGGTGAAGTGAACTGGTGCGAAGCCCTGGGTACCGTACTGGCCAACGATGAAGTAGTAAATGGTTTGAGTGAGCGCGGTGGTCATCCGGTGGTAAAGAAAAAATTGCGTCAGTGGTATTTACGCATTACTGAATATGCAGACCGTTTAATTGACGGGCTGGATCAAATTGAATTCAGTGAAGCCATGCGTGAAATGCAGACCAACTGGATTGGAAAATCCTATGGGGCAGAAATTGATTTTGCCATTGCAGACCATGAAGCAGGTAGCAAGCTACGCGTATACACAACCAGACCCGATACCATATTTGGGGTAGACTTTATGGTGGTGGCACCGGAACATGAGTTGATTGATCAGATTACTACCTCTGAGCAAAAAGAAGCTGTTGAAGCCTATATCGCATATGTAAAAAGCCGCAGTGACAGAGAGCGTCAGGCGGAAAAGAAAATCACTGGTTGCTTTACCGGGGCTTATGCATTGAATCCATTTAACCAAAGAAGAATACCCATCTGGATTTCTGAATACGTATTGGCGGGTTATGGAACAGGCGCCATTATGGCGGTACCTTGCGGTGACGAAAGAGACTTCAAGTTTGCCAAACATTTTAATATTCCCATCACCAATATTATCGGAGAACATTTCAACGGAGAAGAAGCCAATTCAACCAAAGAAGTAGCACTGAGCAATTCTGAATTTTTGAATGGCATTCTGTTGAAAGATGCCATTGCCATTGTGATTGACAAGTTGGTAGAAATGGGCATTGGCAAACGCAAAGTGAATTATAAAATGCGCGATGCGGCCTTTAGCAGGCAGCGCTATTGGGGTGAGCCATTCCCCATTATCTGGAAGGATGGCATTGCTTATCCTTTAGATGAATCTAAGCTGCCATTAACATTGCCGCAAGTGGATAGTTATGCACCAGGTCCGGAGGGAGAAGGACCGCTGGCCAATATTCCGGAATGGATTCATCAGTATGATGCGCTTGTGCCTGGTGGTGCACTCGAAACCAATACCATGCCTGGCTATGCAGGCAGCAGCTGGTATTTTCTTCGTTATATGGATCCGCATAACAAGGAAAGTTTCTGTGATAGAAAAGTAAGTGATTACTGGAATCAGGTAGACCTGTATATAGGAGGAACTGAGCATGCGGTGGGACATCTGTTGTACAGCAGAATGTGGACCAAAGTATTATTCGATTTAGGACATATTGGTTTTGATGAGCCCTTTAGAAAATTATTGAATCAGGGAATGATTCAGGGTAGTTCCAGATTTGTATATCGAAACAAACAGAATCCGAATGAGTTTATTTCTGCCGGATTAATTGATCAATACGAAACCATTCCATTGCATGTGGATGTAAATTTTGTAGATGGATTTGAATTGGATATCAATTCGTTTAAAGCCTGGAGAAATGGGGAGTATGCCAACGCCAGTTTTGTGTTGGAGAACGGCAAATACCTCTGCGGTGCAGAAGTAGAAAAAATGTCGAAGAGCAAATTTAATACTGTTAATCCGGATGTGTTGGTAGAGAAATATGGTGCCGATACTTTCCGCATGTATGAAATGTTCTTAGGTCCTGTAGACCAGAGCAAGCCCTGGGATACCAAAGGGATTGAAGGGGTTCACCGTTTTCTGAAGAAGCTATGGCGTTTGTTTTACGATGAGTTAAAGGGAAAAGTCTGGAACGAAGACAGTCCCAATCCCGCAGAACTAAAAGTGCTGCACAAAGCCATATTAAAAATTCAGGAAGATACCGAGCGCTTTAGTTTCAATACGGCTGTAAGTACTTTCATGATTTGTGTGAATGAACTGGCAGATTTAAAATGTAATAAGAAAGCCATTCTGGAGCAAGTGTTGATTTTGCTTACGCCTTATGCACCGCATATCAGTGAAGAACTCTGGCATTTAATTGGCAACGAAGGCTCAGTATTGGATGCAACGTTCCCGGTATTTAATGCATCTTGTGTGCAGGAATCTTCCAAAGATTATCCGGTAAGTATTAATGGAAGGGTAAGAACCAATATTAACTTGCCAGTAGATATGGAATCAGCGGAAGCAGAGAAAGAAGTGCTGGCCAATGAGCTGGTTCAGAAATGGCTGGAAGGAAAGCCGGTGAAAAAATTCATATTTGTAAAAGGGAGAATGATCAATGTCGTTGTATAAAATTTTTCTGGGCTTTGCCCTTGCAGTAAATGTTAGCGTGAATGCCCAGGAAGCGGATATGCCAACGCCTAAAAAGACTTTCAGGAATTTCATTAATCCGGATTCTCTGCCATTGATGAATCTGAGAGTAGTTCCCATTCCCATTTTTACCTCAACACCAGAAACAGGTATTCGCATTGGCGGTGCATTGGAATATTTTTTCAATGCAAAGGAAAAAGATAGTGAAGCAAGAGGGTCTTATTTGCATGGACAGTTTACATACAGTACCAAAGGGCAGATTGAAGTGAAAGGAACCTGGCAGGTTTTTACCAGAGGGGAAAGATTCGTTTACCGGGGTTCTGCAGGGTATAGTACCTATAACGACCGTTTCTGGGGCATTGGAAACAATACGGTTGCGGAAGACAATTTTTTACCACAGGATTATAGCCGTATTTTTCTGGAATCCAGAACCTATCGGTTATTGAGGAATAAATGGTATGCAGGTTTGAAGCTGGATTACAACGATGTGTATCAGGTAGTGAATAAACGACCATTGAGCCCATCAGAACAAAACGTAGCCGGAATCAATGGTAGTAAGACTTTGGGGATTGGACCTGCTATTTTGTATGAGGGCCGTGATTTCCCATTCAGCGCTCATAGTGGTAGTTATGCTGAATTCTATTATGCCCGCAATATTTCATTTAAGAACAATCCATTTGATTACAATACCTGGTTCTTAGACCTTCGCAAATACTTTCCACTAAGCCCTAATAGCACACTGGCTTTTCAGTTGAGTAGTATTCATACCACTGGCAATGTGCCTGTTCGTGAATTGCCTCGCGTAGGCGGTTCTTTGTTAATGCGTGGTTATTTTACCGGACGTTTCAGAGACAAATCCTACACGGCATTACAGGCTGAGTACCGCTTTCCCATTTGGAGATGGATATCTGGTGCTGCCTTTGGATCGGCCGGCTTTATTGATCAGTCAATTGGTCAGTATTCCACTTCTAATTTAATTAAAGCCGGAGGAATGGGGCTGCGTTTTGTGGTGAATAAGAAAAACAGAATGATACTCCGTCTGGATTATGCCAGAAATGGCACGGAAGGTGGAGCTTATTATATCAGGCTGAACGAGGCATTTTAATTCATTCCTTACCCGCTTCCTGCATATTTATTATATTCACGGTTCAAAAATTGTTCCATGAATAAATATATTTTTTCCATGGGGATGCTGCTGCTGGCAGTTCCTTCCATGGCACAGAACAAAATGATCAGTAAAGCTGATCTGATGGCTAATAAGTTGCCTGAAAATTTTCAGAATCCCCTTCCTCGTTTCATGAAATGGTTGGATGACGATCGTGTAATTCTGAATCAGAAAATACATCCGGATTCGGCCAGTAAAAACTATGTAATGGAAGTGAAAACAGGCAAACTGATTCTCGCTACGCCTGATCAGATGAAAGGGGCTGCTCCTCCGGCAAAATCTGTTTCTGTAAAAAAAGGGGATTTGTTTTACAAGGACGGAGACCTTGAGAAGCAAATTACTTTTGATGCTGCTGAAGAAAAAAATCCAACTTTTTCTCCGGACAGTGCTTATATCGCTTACACAAAATCAAACGACTTATATACCTACCATATTCCTACTGCAAAGGAAACCCGCTTAACCAATACCGGTTCCAGCACTTCTTTGAATGGGTATGCCAGCTGGGTATACTGGGAAGAAATCTTCGGTAGAGGAACCCGTTATCGTGCATTCTGGTGGAACCCCAACAGCAAGCAACTGGCTTATATGCATTTTGATGAAAGCATGGTACCGATGTTCCCTATCTATAGTAGTGAAGGACAACATGGTTTTATTGAAGAAACTCGATATACAAAACCAGGAGATAAAAATCAGGAGGTCAAACTGGGGTTT
>CALEST010000147.1 GCA_937907555.1 uncultured Sediminibacterium sp. | reverse complement strand
CTTTTAATATGTCAACTTTTTCTTTGGATTGCTTATCTGTAGTAACAAAAATGCACTTATAACCCTTTACACAGGCTGCTAAAGCCAATCCCATTCCTGTATTTCCACTGGTGCCCTCAATAATGGTTCCACCGGGTTTTAATTTCCCTTCCTGTTCTGCTACTTCCACCATTTTTAAAGCCATGCGGTCTTTAATGGAGTTGCCCGGATTAAAGTAATCCACTTTGGCTAAAATGGTTCCGGGTAAACCTTTTGATACTTTATTCAACTGAATCATTGGGGTATTTCCAATGGTTTCCAATACATTTTTCTTCCACATAAACTAACAAATGTTTGTTCAAAGATATTGTTTATTTGCTGACGAAGCGGCTTCTACAAAAAGCTTTGATCCAGCGCAAATTTTTCAGGAAATCTGGGATGTATATTTTGGTAGAAATCCATGATCTCTTGCATGGTTTCCTGGTAAGTAGAGGGAATGACTTTTTTACCAATACCCGCTGTTTTTGTTTTGTAATCTACATAGCCCAACAGAATGGGAACACTGGCATTTTGTGCAACATGAAAGAAACCTGTTTTCCAGGAAGTCTGCCTGCTTCTTGTTCCTTCTGGTGTAATTACAATAATCAGTTCTTTGCTGTTGTTGAATAAATCAACCATTGCTTCTACCAGACTGGGCCTGTTGCCATCTTTTCTGGGACTGCGGTCAATGGCAATTCCACCCAGCGGTTTCATTATCAGGTTGAAGGGGAAACGCATCCACTCTTTCTTTACAGTAAATCTGATTTTTAAACCATAAATACCAAAAGACAGTATCATGTACCAGAAATCCCAATTACTGGTATGCGGAGCAGCTATTACAATGGACTTATGTATATCGTTGGGAAGGTTGGAGTCTAGTTTCCATCCGCTTAAGCGTAAAAGAAGCTTGCATAGTTTGCGGAACATGAAAAGCAATTAGTAGGTTAATCAGGACGCTTTAAAAGAAACAGCCATTTTATTGCAGATATCGCTGCTGATCATTTTTTCTGCCAGTGCAATCATATTGGAGAAAGCTTTGTCATTGCTGATTCCGTGTCCAATGATAACTGGCTTTGCCACTCCCAGTACAGGGGTTCCACCATAATTTTCATAGTGAAAACGATTTAAGTAAGTATCGTTAGCAAGATTTCTTTCTTTGGCAATATCATAAAAAGATTCTGCCATTTTTAAAACAATATTTCCAGTGAATCCATCACAAACCATAACATCGGCTTTGTCATTGAAGAAATCTCTGCCTTCAATGTTTCCGATAAAATGGATCTGGTTGTTTTCTTTCAACAGGGGATAAGTGGCTTGTGCAAGAATATTGCCTTTCCCTTCTTCTTCCCCCACATTAATTAAACCAACACTGGGTTGTTGTATACCTAGTATATGTTCAGCATATAAGCTGCCCAGTACAGCAAACTGGTTTAATACTTCTGGCTTACAATCTGCATTTAAGCCTACATCCAATAAAACACCGGTCCGCCCATTTAATTTCGGCATAATGGTGGCAATGGTTGGTCTGCTAACCCCTTCAATAGCTTTGATGCTAAACATGGCACCCACCAGCATGGCTCCTGTATTACCGGCACTGATAAAGGCGTCAATCTTTCCGTTGGCCAATAAGTGGAAACCAATAGCAATGGAAGACTTTTGTTTTTCCTTCAGGGCTTTTGTAGGATGCTCATGATAACCGATGGTTTCGGGGGCATGTACAAAATGCAAATTAGGTGATGAAAGCTGGTACTCTTTTACAAGAGGTTGTACCAGGTTCTCATCACCTATACAAAATATGTTTACTGAATTACCGGAATTGTTCAGGTACAGGAGTATACCTTTCACCGCTTCTAACGGTGCAAAATCACCTCCCATCATGTCTATTCCTATATTCATTTCAGCAAGCAAATGGTATGTTGAACTATAAGGTTACGCTTTCAATGGAGCTTTTTCAGCTACCAGTTTTCCCTTATAGAACAATTTACCTTCGCTTACATGCGCACGGTGGCGAACATGAATTTCTCCAGTAGTAGAATCTTTGCTTAAAGTAACTTCCTGTGCTACATAGTGCGTTCTTCTTTTAGCACTTCTTTGCTGTGAATGTCTGCGTTTTGGATTTGGCATTGCTCAAAATTTATAATATCAAAAATTTTATTCTAAGTCCTTAAATTTTTCCAGTCCTTTCCAGATAGTTGGGGTGCTGTCTTTGGCAGCATCTTCTTCCATCTTTCTTAACTTCTCTAACACTTCTTTATTGCATTTAGGGCCACCCATTTCTTCGGGAGTACAGGTTTTTTGCAAAGGAATGCTCAGGTTCACGAATTCGTAAATCCAGTCTGCAACCATCAAGTGGCTTTCGTTTCTGCCGATATAATAAACATCGGGATCTTCTTCCTGCTCATTCATGGTGTCGGGTTCATCTACCATTTTCACAATGATATTGAACTCGTCCCAAAGTTGCAGTGGAAGCGTGTTGCCACAACGATCACAACCTGCCTGAATGCTTCCGTCAATATCAAATTTCAATTGCATGAATCCCGATTTTTTGTCGAGATACAGTTTTACGGTTGCATCACACTGGCTGAAATCCTGCTCGCCATATGGAATAAAGAACTTGTCGTCCACCTTGTATTCGTACAAATGAACACCCGGCTTCAAACCCACAAATGCGATCTCATATTCGCGCCGATGATTCATATCCACGTTTTAAGGGTTTGCAAAGGTAGAAAAAACAAGGGAATTTGCCAAAGTAAACTAAAAATAAGCCCCATTCATCCATTTGCAGTAGTAACTTTATCCAGTAAAGGATGAATCACCATGCTTGTAAAAGACCAAAATAACCTGAAAATCTGTATTTCGCTGGGGATTTTGGCCACAATCAGCCTTTTTTTGGGTAAATCGGAAGCTTTTGTGGAAAACTGCTATACCGTTAAAATTTATC
>CALEST010000146.1 GCA_937907555.1 uncultured Sediminibacterium sp. | reverse complement strand
TTTCTTTGCTTCTTCTGCGTATTTATTACCGCCTCTCATACCATTCTCTTCATTGGCAAACAATACAAAACGCAAAGTTCGCTTGGGCTGATAACCCAACACTTTCAATGCTCTCATGATTTCGATGGTTTGTACAATTCCTGCACCATCATCATGGGCTCCTTCATTTACATCCCAGCTATCCAAATGACCCCCTACTGTAATGTATTCATTGGGAAATTCAGTACCGGTTAATTCAGCAACCACAGAATGCCCTTCCACTTCCGGACCAAATGATCCGTTGGTTGTCATAGAAACCTTTATCGTATTCTTTCTGGTGGTCTCCCAGATATAGTCTGCATCGTAATTGCCCAACGCAATCGCAGGAATTTTCGGATAAGCTTCATCGTAGCCTGTTGTACCGGTGTGTGGATTGTTATCGGTGGCTTCCGTTAAAGAGCGGATCATCACGCCCACTGCTCCGTACTTGGCTGCTCTGCTTGGACCAGATCTTCTGTACTGACCTGCTTCACCATAAGACTTGAAAGTCTGAATATTGGTAGGATTGAATTTATTGTTGAAATACACAATCTTTCCTTTCAGCTGGTCTTTCTTCGCTTCCATTTCGTCAAAGTCCTGTACGGCCACCACTTCTGCTACCAGTGGTTTTCCGCCGGTACCGATTGAATTACCCAATGCCAGTACATCCAGTGTACGATTGGTTTTCTTTCCATTCTGATCAACCACGGATGCTAAGTCCTTACCCCCTCTTTTCCAGTTCGGCATCATACAGGCTTGCAAAAAAACCTTGTCAGCCCCCAGCTTCTTCAAAGATGCTTCGCCCCAGGCAACTGCTTTATTGTATTGCTCAGAGCCGGCTAGTCTTCCGCCAATGCCCTTGGTTAATTCGCGCAACAAATCGTGGGCTTTGCCGTTGCGCATGATTTCATCACTAATTTTTTTAATGTACACCGAGTCTGCATTGCTTTGTGCAGAAAGCAGCATCGGAATACATGCTGCCAGGATTAATAATTGCTTCATTGGCTAAAGTTAATGAAATGAACGCTTTGTTACGCTTTGATGAACGGGGCGAACAAAAGGAAAAAAAATCCGTTCTTTACAGTGAATAATTCAATTGCAATGAGAATAGGTATTGTATGTTACCCCACTTTTGGTGGATCTGGTGTTTTGGCTACCGAGTTAGGCAAGGCACTGGCCGATGAGGGCCACCAGGTACATTTTATTACCTACCAGCAACCGGTAAGGCTGAATGTATTCAATACCAATATCTTTTACCATGAAGTAAGGGTGCCTACTTATCCTTTATTCGATTACCCTCCCTATGAAGTAGCTTTGGCCAGTACCATGGTAGACGTAATCATGAATTATGATTTAGACTTGCTGCATGTACACTATGCCATACCCCATGCTTCTGCTGCCTATATGGCCCGTCAGATTGTTCAGAAGAAAACAGGCAGACATGTTCCATTCATTACCACTTTACACGGAACCGATATTACCCTGGTAGGTCGCGACAAAACCTACGAGCCGGTTGTTACTTTCTCTATCAATGAGAGCGATGCCATTACTGCCGTATCCAAAAATCTAAGAGACGAAACCTATCACTCATTCGCCATTGAAAAAGAAATTGAAGTCATTTACAATTTCGTTGACGTCAGCAGGTTCAATAAGAAACCCATTGATGCATTCAGAAAAGTGATTGCACCCAACGGAGAAAAAATCATCATGCACGCGAGTAACTTCAGAAAAGTAAAAAGGGTTACGGATGTGATTAAGGTTTTTGCAGCTACACAAGCAGTGGTTCCTTCTAAATTACTGATGGTGGGTGATGGTCCTGAAAGACCTGCCTGTGAAGAACTGGCCAGAGAATTAGGCGTTGAGCACGATGTAAGATTTTTAGGAAAGCAGGAACAGATTGAAGACATTCTTGCAGTAAGTGATGTGTTCTTATTGCCTTCAGAATACGAGAGTTTTGGTTTGGCGGCATTAGAAGCCATGGCTGCCAGAACTGTAGTCATCAGCACCAATGCAGGTGGTTTGGGAGAAATTAATATTCAGGGACAGACTGGCTATATGGCTAATGTAGGTGATGTGGATTCCATGAGTAAATATGCCATTGAATTATTAAGCGACGAGCAAAAGTTGGCTACCATGAAGGAAGCTGCTTATGAACAGGCTGCTCAATTCGACATTAAAAAAATCATTCCGATTTACGAGGCACTATATGGAAGATTTTGCAGGATGAGTTTGTAGTTTTATTCAAGAGCAGAATGAATAAACAATTACATACTGTTTACACTGCTCAATACAATCTCACAAAGCACCCCTAACTCCTCCTGTGTAATAATCAACGGCGGCGCAATTCTGATTCGGTCGGGTGCAAACAAAAACCAATCGGTTACCAACCCGTTTTGAATACAAGCATGCGCAACGGCTTGTGTAATTTCAGGAGTCGCAAACTGCAAACTCATCCACAGTCCAAAATCCTTTACCGATAGTATTTTCGGGTGCTGTAAGCGGGATTTTAATAACGCATTTTTCTTTGGAATATCCTGA
>CALEST010000145.1 GCA_937907555.1 uncultured Sediminibacterium sp. | reverse complement strand
ATGCAGGTCTTTTACCACTTTGGTATAGCCTGCATCTTTTACATTTCTGGCAATAAATACAGGTTTCATATTATCGGGTCCAAAGGGCTCCATTTGCTTGATGATATTGTAAAATTTATCTGTTATATCTGAAAATTGAATCTCGGCATTAATAATAATTTCTGGTATTAGTAGTTCCGGTGTTATGCTCTTTGTTACAACTACTTCAAATGCCCTTTTGAAATTTTCAATCTGGTCAATGGCAAGTGTCATGCCTGCAGCAGCAAAATGCCCCCCGTAGCCCAGTAAGTATTGTCTGCATGCGTGTACTGCTTCGTATAAGTTGAACCCTGCCACACTTCTTGCACTTCCAGCAGCGTAATCTCCACTTCGGGTAAGGATGATGGTGGGGCGATAGTAGGTTTCTATTAATCTGCTGGCTACAATTCCTACCACACCTTTATGCCAGTTTTCATTGTACAATACGGTTGTTTTTTTCTGCTCATTCAGTGGGTCTGCTTTCAGCATTTCCATCGCATCTATCGTAATGGATGCGTCCGCTTCTCTTCTGTCTGAATTGTCGCTGTGTAATAACTGTGCCAGTGCAGTAGCCGATGTAATTTCTTTTTCTATAAATAACTGTACGGCTTTTTTTGCATCGTCCATCCGGCCTGCCGCATTTACCCTTGGTGCAATAACAAAAACCAGATTCGTTAAACTCATGGGAGTTTTTGCATTGGCCAGCTCCATCAAGGCTTTGATGCCAGTGGAGGGGTTACTGTTTACTTTTTGTAAACCCCAATAAGCAAGGGTTCTGTTTTCACCGGTTACCGGAACTATGTCTGCAGCAATGGCAATGGAAACCAAATCAAGGTATTGCAGGTATTGATCATCTGGCAAGCCCAGCTTTTCGCTCAATGCTGTCATTAATTTAAATCCTACCCCACAACCACATAATTCTTTGTAAGGATAAGGGCAGTCTCTTTGCTTAGGATTTAAAATGGCTGCTGCTTTAGGAATTATTTCATCTGGTAAGTGGTGATCGCATACAATAAAATCTATACCAAGGGTAGAAGCATAGGCAATTAAATCAGCTGATTTAATCCCGCAGTCCAGAGAGATAATTAAAGTATGTCCCTGTTCTTTCGCATAATCAATACCAATTTTAGAAACCCCATAACCTTCTTTGTAACGGTGGGGGATATAAAACTCAACAGAATCATGCAGCGATTGTATAAACTGAAACATCGACGCTACCGATGTAGTTCCATCCACATCATAATCACCATAAACCATTATTTTTTCCTTTTGATTTATGGCTTTGATAATTCTTTCCACTGCTTTATCCATGTCTTTCATTAGCCATGGACTGTGTAAGTGAGAAAGTTCCGGTCTGAAAAATGCTTTTGCAGATTCAAAATTGGTAATCCCTCGCTGTACCAATATGGAACAAATGGTTGAATTGATTTTAATAGCAGCTTGTAGGGAACGGGTTGCATCCTCGTTCTGAGGTAATATGTTCCATCTTTTCTGCATTAATATGCTCTATCAGTAGTGTAACGTACCAACTCCTCTAAAGCATCTCTAACATCTGAAGGTGGAAACTGGTACAAGATTTCCAATGCTTCATCTCTGTAGGCAAACATTTTCTGGGTTGCGTATGAAATTCCACCTAGTTCTTCCACCTGACTAATAACAAAAGCAACTTTATCCTTTTGTGTATTCTGGTTTTTAATGATGTAAATGATTTTCTTCCTGATTTCAGGGGAACAATTATTCAGGACATATATCAACGGCAAGGTTAGTTTTTTCTCTTTGATATCATTTCCTGTAGGCTTCCCGATATTCTGGCTGCTGTAATCGAATAAATCGTCTTTTATTTGAAATGCCATCCCTAC
>CALEST010000144.1 GCA_937907555.1 uncultured Sediminibacterium sp. | reverse complement strand
AACAGGCCTAATCTAGTAGTTTTCAGCCAGTAAGGCAATACGGAAAAAAGCGTATATCCTTTTTAAAAGTAGACTGTAAAACTAAGCCTTGCAAAAAAGGGAGTGCCGGGTGTAAAATGGATTTCAGAAACCGAAGCCGGTTCATTTAACAAACGGCTCTCTGTATCAAACTGCGTTTCTTTCCACCTGGTATTTAACAGATTTTGTACCGACAAACCTGCTTCCCATTTTTCCTTCACATAGTTTACCGCAGCATCAACTACAAAATAGCCTTTTGCGTTTACTGAATAGTCCTCATTAGCAGGTCTGTCACCCATATATCTGTAACGGAGACTTCCATTCCACCCGTTACCTTTTCTGTATGTTAATCCACCCACACTTGTAAAACGGGGCGCCAGAGGAAGATAAGATTCCAACTTAGGCACTCCCAATCCCCTTGGATTTGCCAAACTAATATCTGCGTCTGCAAATAAGTGTTTGACTATTTCATAGCGCGCCGACAAATCAAAACCATATCTTCTGGTTTGTCCGCCTGGCTCAACCACGCCTTCATCTCCTACGTATACAAACTCCTGATCCAGCCACAAATACCAAATTGCTGATTGAATTACCAGGTTTTTAGACAGTTTGAAAACACCTCCCAAGTCTGTTCCATAGGCCGGCGGCAAAACCTTTCTTCCATTTTGCACCACAGATACCCTTGTATCGTTGCTATGGAAGCCACGCCCATTGTACAAGTACAGCTGAACATTGTCGTTCACTTTAAAATTCAAATTCAGTTTGGGACTCAGAATGGCAGCGTTTGCTTTTAAGCGAGTATTTGCCAGCTTGTCATAGTAGGTATTATTAAAATAATCCGCTCTGATAGCACCCGTAATTTCCAGCTTGTCTGAAAGAGAAATTTTCTCCGAATAATATACTCCTGCATTCAGTTCCCTCACATCCCCCAACATAATATCAGCAGTATTGATGATTCTGTTTTTGGTACGGGTCAATTCAATATTATCAATTGCATCATATCGTATCTGTATGCCTGCCTTGGTTTCTGCTTTTAATTTTCCAAAAAAATGATCTTTATGGTAAGCACCATTGTAACCCAAGATATTTCTTCCTTCTTTCTGGCGTATCTGATCTCCATTTATCGGGTCTTCCTTGTAAAAAGTAAAGTTGGAGTAGAGTTCAAAATTATATCTGCTATAAAAAAATTGATTGCTTAATTCACCACCGTTTTGCAGTTTGGTCTTCAACAAAACATTTGCGTTGTATCGGGAAGTCTTACCTCCCTCTGTATCATCAATTGCACCATAAAATCCAATCGTTCCGTTTTCAACTGCCCTATCCGGAATTTGTCCGGATGCATTCCACTTGCTGGAAAATCCGGAAATCGTGGCAGACAGGGTAGTATTTGCACTAATATTGCCGTGGTATTTTACCATTCCATTGTAACGGTAAAAGTTCTGCGGGCTCTCAAAGTATCCTTTGGTAAATGATCCTTCCCCGGCAAAAAACAGGCTTTGATTTCGTCTATCCTTTTGTGGCTTTAGCAGGTTGATGGCAGAAATTCCTCGATAGGTTCCAAATTGCCCTGCTTCTACTTTAAAAAAGTTTTTCTCCAGATAATCCCTGGTCTTAAACTCTACAAAACCAGCAGTGGTAAAATTTCCTTTATCAGCAAAGTAAGGGCCCTTATTAAAATTTACTTTCTCAATTAATTCGGGGATTACAAAATGCAGGTCTGCATATCCTTGACCATGTGCATGGCTAACCATATTCACGGGCATTCCATCAACAGACAGATTGATATCTGTTCCATGATCCAGATCGAATCCTCGCAGAAAAATCTGCTCTGCTTTACCTCCACCAGCATGCTGACCAATAAATAATCCGGGAACCATGCGCAATACTTCCTGAGAATTGTTAATGGGACGCAGATGAATATCCAGATCACTGATGGTTTTAAAAATTCCTTTATTGGACGATGCTACTACTTTGATTTCCTGCAAACTCGAAATCTTAGGAGATAATTGAATAATGGCCCGATCCCTGAGAAAACGCAGTTGGGTCAATTGTATGGTGTCGAATCTATAACCGATACAACTAAGCACTAGTATATTGGCATTGACTGGCAGCAATTTTAAATCAACAAACCCATTGTCGTCACTGAGCGCTGTGAAATGGGCATCGATACTCTGAACAGAAACGTCTCGAAGCGGCACTTTGGAATTGGCATCCACCACATATAATCCCTTAGAATTTCCTTGGGCATTTACTGAATTGGAAAGTACCAATAAAAAAGAAATTACAAATAAAACATACCGAAAGGGGAAACGAAGAATCATCACAAATTTGCTTTATGCTAATTAATTTTAATGGATGCGAAATTAGGGATTAGTTTTAACCCATTGATTATTCTAGTTTTTTACTATTTCAATGGCATTGGACTTTAGCTTCTGATTTAACCAGTTTTTCAGCTTTAGTGTATCTACCATTGATTTATTATCTACAGAATATAAAAAGACAGTAATCAATTTTGCACTGTCGGTCTCTGCATTTACAAGATGAGTACCCATGGATACTTTTTTGATTTCAGGAAACAAAATTGAAACCTCTTTGAGCATTTCCGGGTCTGCTACTTTATAGGTTCTAAGTTCTCTTTGCAAACTATCAATCACCATATTCCTTTGTGCAATATCCCTGTTCTGTATTCCGAGTTCATTTAAAATTTCTCTTTTTAGATCTTTGGTATCCTGCTTGATTGTAAGTACTGTATTAGTCAATTCATAATCGGCAAGCTTTTGATTTAACGCTTTCAGTTCTTCAGCGGTAAACTTCTTGGCTAAAAAAGCCAGCTCAATTTTCTTTGGATTTGAGTTGAATTTTGTTTGCTTATAGATTACGGTGTATCCCTTTTCTGTGAATTCATTGGATATAAACCGCTCGATATTCTGACTATATGTTTTCTCTCTAAATAAATTGTAGGCCAAATAAGAACTGGGAATAATCATAATAAAAATCAGCAGTGTAATTCCATATCGAATTCGCTTTTGAAATTTTGTATTCACCATCTGAACGGGCTCATATCGCAAGTATTTTACTATTAAGAATGTAGCAATACAAATGAAGAAACA
>CALEST010000143.1 GCA_937907555.1 uncultured Sediminibacterium sp. | reverse complement strand
TTTATACCCCTAATCTATTTTTTCTCATTAAACCGTTTAAAGGAATCTGTATCCCACCTGTATTCCCTAACTAATTCCACACTTCTATTCGCAATGCGCTTATCATATCTTGATATTCCCGTTGACCATAAAGGTTATTTTTTCTCCTATATATTTCAACAAATCATACAATTCATTTAAACATTAGATAACAAGTATACTGTGTACAAAAAGGAATCAGGGAAATAACAAGCTGTTTTAAACGTACTTCTCATTACATCTGGTTTAATTAGTTGTTGTCCAGTTATCCAATGGCACTAAATCTGTTGTAGCTGTCGTAAGAGAGGTCACAAAATCAACACGAATTGTTGTTGCAGCAGAAATGCCTGTTAAACGTATTTGCAGTTTTCCATAAAACGGGTTCAGTGAATTCTTTCCAGACATCAGCGTTCCGAATATTGGTGCTGTTTCATTAAGGTAAAGGACAGTTGAAGTAGAACGATCCACTTTTTCGAATACCGCTGTAGCCGGTGCCTTTAATACTGCATATATTGTTTTCCCATTCCGAACCATTGTAGCGGTTTTGCCATCCGGGCTTAAAGTAATTCCATCTGATGCAGGTGTCTGCATCAGCCAATACACAAGTGATGAAGATTTTGGCGTGAATTCGTCTTGAACAGTAACCAAACCTCTTGATCTGTTCAGCTTGATCCCTCTTCTATATGCATTAACATCTCTGGTATAACAATCTCTCAAATCAAGCAGAAAAAAACCGCCGGATGCGTCCAGATCACTTTTGGAAAGAGAAGCTTTGCCTGCAGGATTTTGCTCTGGTCTTGCGTCAGGATTAAATACAAGGCAATTTTTACTTTCTGTTTTAATTCTGTAATAATAGAACCTACCGGTTGCAGCGGCTGTATTGGTAGGGGCTGAAGTATACGCCGGATTGGTTACAGTAAAATAATCAGCTGGGTAAGGATCTTGCCTTCCCAGATTACCAATACCAAAATTCTCTCCCAAAGCCTGCAGATAAAAAGACCCTGCGTCTAAATGACCATGACTAGATGCATTGTCACCACCATGTATTCCAACATAAAGGGCATTATCATCATTATGTTTTTCTAATACATACATATATTCTAGGCCACGAATATATCCTCCAAGCGGCGCTTGAGTTGACGAACCTGATCCAACTAACTCTTTTGGATAGAAAAGTAAATCTGTCCAACCATTCATTTTAACAGTTCTGGATGCATTAACCGCCAAGCAAGCATCATAATGCATTTTAGCCAAATTGGCATCATTGAAATATTTTGCAAACCAGAAATAGGATAAAAACTTATTACTCTTACCATTATATAGGTAATCATCACCAATTGATACCGTACCTACAGGTCCAGATACCTGATAAGGAAACCATCCAGTTTTCTTAAAGCCTGCACTTTCCGCCAGACCATATGTTGTACTCAAACATCT
>CALEST010000142.1 GCA_937907555.1 uncultured Sediminibacterium sp. | reverse complement strand
ATATTGGTGTGTATGCTTTTCGCAAACAGGCTTTGTTGAATTTTACTTCCTGGCCCATGACACCATTAGAAGCTGCAGAAAAAATTGAATGTCTCCGCTACCTCGAATACGGTGTACCTATTAAAATGGTAGTAACAGATTATATGGGTGTAGAAATTGATACGCCGGAAGACTTAGCAAAAGCGGCGAAGCTTTTATAAGTCAAAACGCAAAAGGAAAAATTCAAAACCAGAGTTTGATCTTATTCGTGAATCGTCAAAAGTCAATCGCCTGTCCTAAGAATGCAGGATGATTTTTGAAGCAATAGCCTATTTGTTTCTCGCAAAGTGCGCAAAGACTTTTTTAGCACGCAAGGTGATTACCAAGATCATTGCGTGCCTTTTATCTTGGCGAGCTTAGCGTGAAACCGCTATAGAACAGAAGAACAATAGAACAGTGAACAGAGGAATAAGGAACATAAGAATTAATGAAAGCAGCGTATGGAAATCGAATGATTTCAGTAATGATCAACCACTACCTATTCAACCAAAGACTAAAAGCAAAAAACCAAAGACCGGAAGCGTAGCATTCTGTCTTCGCGGTGAAAACTAAAAACCCCCAACCATCAACAAACCAACAACCATCGGCTATGGTCCATCACCCATACGGCCAATGAGCGTCTTTCACTCCGCTCGTCAATACTTGTTTGCATCTTCATCCAATTTCAGTAGATTTAATTTACATCAGTTGTTCCTGCTTGGGTTAGTTGGTTTTTAATTTCAGCTGATTTGCCGGTAAATCCAATCTCCTTTTGGGTTGCTCATTCAACACATATTTATTGACAACAAAAAATCATCTTATGCGATTTTCTCTGCTGCTATTGACTACACTTATGTATAGCAATATGGCTATTTCACAAGTGGACGCACGTCTCTTCCGTTATCCAGATGTATCTGATAATCAAATCAGTTTTGTTTATGGAGGCGATGTGTGGATCGTTCCTAAAACAGGCGGACTTGCTACCCGTCTTACCACATCCACTGGTGAAGAAGCTTTTCCACGCTTCTCGCCAGATGGCAAAACCATTGCATTTACAGCTACTTATCGGGGTAATGCTGATGTGTACACCATTCCCGTTGGTGGTGGAATGCCCAACAGGCTCACTTGGCATGCGATGATGGATCGCGTGGTTGACTGGCATCCTGATGGTAAGCGCATTCTCTTTGCTTCTCCACGTGAAAACAATGTTGGAGGTGTTAATCAACTCTATCTCGTCTCAGATAAAGGCGGACTGCCACAGAAACTCCCAATTCCTTATGGTGAGCTGGCTAGTTTCTCTCCCGATGGCGATCGCTTGGTGTATGTCACTAAGATTACAGAGAACTATCCTTTCAAACGTATCAGAAGCGGATTAGCCTCTGATGTAATTCTTTTCGATCTTAAAAAAGGCACAGCAGAAAACCTCACAAAAAGCAAAGCCACAGAAGGTAAGCCTGCCTGGCACAAGAACAAGATTTATTATGTAGGTGATGGAGATGCCAATATGCGTCGCAATATCTGGTCATACGATATTAGCACCAAGCAGCACAAACAATTGACCAAGTTTGATGACATAGATGTGAACCATATGAGTGCTGGTCCGGAAGAAATTGTTTTTGAAGCTGGCGGCAAGCTTTATCTGATGAATCTAAACACCAGTAAGTATGATGAAGTAAAAATTAATGTGGTAACAGATTTTGCTACACTGATGCCTCGGGTTGAAAATTTGGGTAACCGCGTGAATGGTGGCGATATCTCTCCGGATGGGAAAAGGGTTGTCTTAGAAGCAAGGGGTGAATTGTTTAATGTGCCCGCAGAAAATGGTCCAATTCTAAACATCACACGCAGTAGCGGATCTTTTGATCAAATGCCGGCATGGAGCCCGAATGGAAGATATGTTGCTTGGTGGAGTGATGAAAGCGGTGAGTATAATATCTGGCTACAAGACCAAAAAGACGGTAGTAAAAAGCAATTGACAAATTTCACAAGTGGTATGGGTTGGGCTTTGCACTGGAGCAATGATGGCAAAAAAATTGCGTATATCAATCATCTTCAGGAAATCAGGATCATCACAATTGCTACTGGTGAGAACCAGTTAGCTACTAAAACAGAGTTGAATACTTATTCTGCACTGCAAGGATTTCGAATGAGTTGGAGTCCGGATAATAATTGGATTGCTTATAGCAAAGCTGGTGCAAATTTGAATCAAGCTATTTACTTATATAGTCTTGCAGAAAAGAAAGTCTATCAACTTACTGCCGGCTATTACAATGATGCAGATCCGGTATTTGACAACACAGGAAAATATTTGTACTTCCTTACTGATAGACGCCTGCAGCCTGTTTACAGCAGTCTTGATGGAACCTGGATTTATCCGAATGTGACACAAGTGGCTTATGCCAATCTAGATCCATCTGCAAAAAGTATTCTACTCCCCAAAAATGATGAGGTGAAGATTGCTGCAGACTCAGCAGCTGCTGCAAAACCCGCCGAAACACCCAAGCCTGCAGCTATAAAAACACTGAACATAAAGCCAGAAGGTTTTGAATCACGTGTGCAGATTTTACCCGTGCAAGCTGGAAATTATACCAGTCTTGCTTTTGCTGATGGCAAGCTCTTGTACCATCGCTTACCCAATTCCGGCAGCAACGGTGAACAAGCTTCGCTCTATGTTTTCGATGCTGATAAGCGAGAAGAAAAAAGAGTGCTGGCCAATGTGAGTGCTTTTGTTGTTTCAGCAGACGGTAAATCGATATTGGTTCGTCAAGGCCCAATGATGGGTATCATCAAACCTGCTCCTGAGCAGCGTATAGAAAAGCCGCTTCGTACTTCAGCATTAGAGATGACACTACAGCCCAAGGAAGAATGGAATCAACTTTTCGAAGATACTTGGCGCCGTTATCGTGATTTCTTCTACGATCCTGCTATGCAGCAAGTAGACTGGAATGCCATACGCAAACAATACAAAGGACTGATGGAACATGCAATTACCCGCTGGGATGTACGGAATATACAGGAAGAGATGATCGCAGAACTTGCAGCAGGCCACACTTATGCAAGACAAGGTGATGCAGAAGCTGCCAGCAATCGCGGTCATGGATTTCTGGGTATTGATTGGGATTTACAAAACGGCGCATATCGCATCAAGCGAATCATCAAGCCAGCATCATGGGATAGTGAAGTAAGATCACCCTTTGATTTGAGTGGCATCAATGTGAGTGAAGGAGATTATATACTCGCTGTGAATGGCAATCCGATAGACATCAATAAAGATCCATATGCAGCATTAGATGGAACTGCAGGGCAATCTGTATTGCTGAAAGTGAATAGTCAACCCAGTTTGACTGGTGCGCGCGATGTCTTGATTGAAACTTTGAGTGCCGGACAAGAGCGTAGGCTGCGTCACCTGGAGTGGATTGAAGCCAACAGAAAAACCGTAGCAGATCTAAGCAATAATGAAATTGGCTACATGTATATGCCCAATACCGGAGGTGATGGACAAACAGAATTGCTCAGACAGTTCTATGCGCAGGTTGATAAGAAAGGATTCATCATCGATGAACGCTTCAATGCCGGCGGTCAGTTAGGTGATCGTTTTCTGGAAATGCTGAATCGTACCAATATCTACAATATCGCATGGCGCAACGCAGGCATCAGCCGTATACCATTAAAAGGAAACGATGCGCCCAAAGTGATGCTCATTAATGGCAATGCGGGTTCTGGTGGCGATGCTTTCCCATGGGGATTCAAGACACTTAAAATGGGTCCGATCATAGGAGAACGCACTTTGGGTATTCTGGTTGGTCCGGCAACAGGTCACCAATTGATTGATGGTGGCGGCATTACTGTACCAGATGCAAGACTATATGGCCCTGATGGAAAGTGGTTTGCAGAAGGTTATGGTGTTACACCGGATATTGAAATATGGGATGATCCTGCACAGTTGGCAAAGGGTGTTGATCCGCAACTGATACGTGCAGTAGATGAAGTGAAAAAGCTGATGCGCGAAAAACCATATAAGCTTGCGCCTAAACCTGCATTTGAAAATCGTACATCAAAAGGACTGAAAGACGAGTAGAGCAATTAAGCAGTCAACATTTGAAAGACGAAAGTATAGACGTGATGCCTTTTCAGGTTTCAAATGTTGACGCTCTTTTATATTTTATGATGATGCATCAGGGTTCTTATCGTTGATCATGAAAGCGCTTGAAACATATATAGCCAAAGATGCAAAACGCACTATAAGCGATTGCTAACTGGATAATTCTTATTGTTTCTTCGCGGCATAGCGTTTATCTTCCGAAGCTTCAGCGGTTTACCATCCATAGCTTT
>CALEST010000141.1 GCA_937907555.1 uncultured Sediminibacterium sp. | reverse complement strand
CCCTTGTGGAGGTTTTTTTATTATTTAAGTTCGCGCTCATTGTATTGTAACGCACTACTATTATACCAACATTCTAACTGGCTCTTCCAGTAATTGCTTTAAAGTCTGCAAGAACGCAGCACCTGTTGCTCCGTCCACTACTCTGTGATCGCAGCTTAAGGTAAGCTTCATGATATTTCCCGGAACAACCTGGCCATTTTTTACAACTGGTTCCTGAGAAATGCCACCCACAGCCAGAATACAGGCATCCGGAGGATTAATGATGGCAGTGAACTGATCAATGCCAAACATACCCAGATTAGAAATAGTGAATGTGCTTCCCTCCCAGTCTGATGGTTGTAATTTTTTATCCTTGGCTCTCTGAGCAAAGTCTTTTACTTCTGCACCAATCTGCGATAAAGACTTACTGTCTGCAAAACGTACAACCGGAACCAATAAGCCTTCATCAACCGCTACTGCCACACCAATATTGATATGATCATTGTAACGGATGAAATCACCCATCCAGCTGCTATTGATTTTTGGATGCTTTTTCAAAGCCATGGCAGTAGCTTTTACTACCAGGTCATTAAAGCTCACTTTTACAGAAGCAACTTCATTGATTTTGGTTCTTGCCGCAATAGCTGCATCCATATCAATTTGCATGGTTAAGTAAAAATGTGGAGCAGTGAATAGGCTTTCGCTCAAACGCTTGGCAATTACCTTACGCATTTGTGAAACAGGAACATCGGTAAAGCTCACTTGTCCAACAACTGCGTTGCTGATTGCAGGCGCTGCAGATTTTGCAGCAGGTGCAGATGCAGCAACAGCCGTAGCAGGCGTATACTGATCAATATCTATTTTAGTAATTCTGCCATTGTCTCCTGAACCTTTTACATATTTAAGGTCTATGCCTTTTTCTGCAGCAATTCTTTTGGCCAATGGAGAAGCAAAAATTCTTCCTGTATTCACCACTTCAGGCTCGGACACCGAAGCGGAAGTAGCGGCCGATGGGGCAGCGACTGTACTTGTGGCAGCCGGAGCCGGAGCAGCAGCTGGTGCTGAAACGGAAGCAGCAGAACCTGATCCCGCTTTTACGGCAGATACTATAGCCGCAACATCCAATCCCTCCTTACCTATAATACAAAGTAAATCGTTTACTAAAATTTTTTCGCCCGGCTGAGCTCCCTGGTACAATAAAATACCATCCTTGTAGCTCTCCAGTTCCATAGTGGCTTTGTCGGTCTCAATGTCTGCTAGTACTTCTCCCTTCTTTACTACATCTCCTACATTTTTTTGCCAGGAAGCAATTACCCCTTCCGTCATGGTATCACTTAAGCGAGGCATTAAAACCACTTCTTCCATTGCAGAAACATCAATTCCTGAAGTTGTGCTAGAAGTTGGCTCGGGGATGGAAGCTGTAGCAGGTGCAGCCGTCTCAACAGTTGCAGCAGGTGCCGGAGCAGCAGAGTTTCCACCGTGAATCTTTAATAAATCACTGATATCTTCCCCTGGCTTGCCAAAAATGGCCAACAAATCGTTTACCTGTAGCTTTCCGCCATTAGGAGTACCTATATGCAATAACACGCCATCCTGGTAGCTTTCCAGCTCCATGGTTGCCTTATCTGTCTCAATTTCTGCAAGAAGATCACCTTTTTTAACTGTGTCTCCAACGTTTTTATGCCATGCGGCAATTACCCCTTCTGTCATGGTATCACTCAATCGGGGCATTAATATCACTTCAGCCATTGTTCGTATCTGCTTTAAATGAGCCGTGAAATTACGTTAAAAATCAACTCAATTACTGCCCCTGTGCCAGACTGTAGGCTTTTTTATCGCCCCACATATTTAAAATTTCTGTTGAGCATACTTTAAAATCAGCCGTAAGGCGCTTATATAATTCAATGATATCAATCTGGGTCAGTGGTTGGTCTCCCACACTTTCAAAACGACAACGGTATTGATTTACCAGATTGGTGAAAACAGAACCTTTAGGCCATACCTGCGTACCGCGGTTACTAATGGTTACCAGCTTAAACAGATCCAGTGTATGTTGCAAGCATTTATCTGCCACAACTGAAGGCTGTTCATTGCTTTCAATAAACATATCTACCCCAACAATAAATTCATTCATTTCCTCATTGGATTCCAACATTGGATTGTGATCCAGCTTAAATACAGTTGGAGTAATCGCTGCATCCTGAAGCATTGGCTTAGGGTTATGCGCGGGTTGTTTACCAAAATTGGCAATGATGGCATTGGCAAATTCAGTGGTATTTAACGCAGCTGTATGCTTGTCTCCAAAATCACCGGTATGCTGGCCAGACTCTAGCGTGTACAATAATGCATTTTCAATCATGGCAGCGGATTGCATCAATCCAAGGTGACGAAGCATGCCAAATCCACTTAACAACAAAGCAGTTGGGTTGGCAATATTCTTACCAGCTATATCCGGTGCAGTGCCATGTACGGCTTCAAAAATAGAAATATGATCTCCAATATTGGCAGAAGGCGCAAATCCTAATCCACCCACCAAACCAGCGCAAAGGTCACTCACAATATCACCCTGTAAATTGGTTAGTACCACCACGTCAAATAAATCGGGGCGGCTAACCAGCTTCATACACAAATCATCTACAATTACATCATCCGCTTTTAATTCCGGATATTCTTTGGCAATTTCATAAAACACTTCAAGGAACAAGCCGTCCGTCAACTTCATAATATTGGCCTTGTGTCCGCAGGTAATTCTTCTGCAGCCTTTCTTTTTAGCCATTTCAAAAGCATAGCGGATAACCTGAGCACTTCCCGGACGGGTAATAAATCTTCTACTCAATGCTACGTCGTTGGTAAGCATATGCTCAATTCCGCCGTAGGTATCTTCTATATTCTCTCTAACAATGGTAATATCAATAGGCACTCCTGCTTTACTAAAAACGGTATCAACACCATGCAGGGTTTGGAAAGTTCTTTTATTGGCGTAGGTATTCCAGGTTTTACGGGCAGTTACATTTACACTTTTCACTCCCTTGCCCTTGGGTGTTTCCATAGGACCTTTAAATAAAATTCCCAACGATTCAATGGTTTGCTGCGCTTCCGGCGTCATTCCGTTGCTGTATCCTTTGTCGAATACCCATTTTCCCATTTCTACCACTTCGTATTCAAGAGGAACTTTAGCAGCATTAAATATGGACAAAACGGCGTCCATAATCTCAGGACCAATTCCATCTCCTTTAGCTACGGCAATTTTAGTCATAATCGTTGATTTTTGTGGTGCAAAAGTACAGCCGAATCAATGATTTTAAGCATTTATTCACAGGTTAATTTCTTAAAATTGACCATATAGAATGTTAATTTACCTACATTTACAATGATCAATAACAATATCTATGGTTTCTAAAATTTCAGCGGGAATTGAAATCACAGTAGAAGTTTTCTATCAGTCCGATTACAGCAATCCACTGAAAGGAGAATTCATGTTTGCCTACCGAATAACCATAGAGAACCACAATAAATTTTCGGTACAATTACTCAGAAGGCACTGGTTTATTTTCGACAGCAACGCAGAACACAGGGAAGTAGAAGGAGAAGGGGTTGTGGGAGTACAACCGATACTGGCTCCGGGAGAGCAATACACTTATGTAAGCGGCTGTAACTTAAAAACAGAAATAGGAAAAATGCAGGGAACTTATACCCTCATTAATCAATACTCGCAGGAGACCTTTAAAGTTCCAATCCCAGCTTTTGATTTAATTGCGCCTTCTAAAATGAATTAGCCTGCTATACGCTTATCCGGGCTTATACCTGGATTCTTCAAATAGTTGAACAGGATCTTTTTTCATAAGGGAGTCCATGCTTACTCCTTTATTTTTTGCAGCCCATTTTTTTACAATTTGCCAACCAACAAATTGACCAATATTACCCGGAGAGTCTTTTCCCAATGCATTGGTAAAGGGGCCGTCTGTAACATATTCCCGAATCAGCATGGGATCGGTTTTGTATAGCATATCATTCTGAACAAAGAAGGCCCAGATATTTTTTTCATTGGCATAACAGGCATCCAGTTGTTTTTGCTGGTACCCGATAATTAAAGAGTCAGCTGTTGCAGGCAGTAAGTGATCGGTCAGATAGATTTTTTTTCCCAATTCCACCATTTGCGCAATCAATGGTTTTCCAAAATGCTGACCCGGATACAAATCCATTACTATTGCATTCATGGCATTAACCGGAATATAGGCAGGTTCAAATCTTCTTGAAACATAAGCAGGGTATAGCATTTGGCCCTGTTCGCTGGTGTAAAGCGGATGATCTTTACCCATAAACAATTGCAAGCCTATGGCAATAGCATCTTCTGTTATAATGGTAGCAAAACTATTAATGGGTCCTACAAATGTGATGAGCTTTTTAGGCAAAGCGTACCCGGGAAAATAATATTTCACCAGCTGCAATCCGTTTTTCACCGCATTCAATTCTTCCGATTGTTTTTTAAAAATGGCTGTGCTCGATTGGTATAGGGGTTGATAAGCTCTGTAAAAACTTTTTAAATCTGCGGCTTCTCTTTGTGGCATCAGTTCTAAGATATTAGAGAGAAAATCGGTGGTAAAACCAGGATAGTTTTGTTCTAAAGTCTTTAGAGAAGCTTCCAGTTTGTTGGTATCAATAGAAAAAAAAGCATCTTCAAAATGCTGAACCGCCAGCTCCAGTTTTATATGAGATACATCCGGAGTGGCTTCCTGGTTGTTACAGGAAAGTAAACCCAGGGCAAGTCCGGACAACAGGAAAAATCTTTTCATATGCGAATTAACGGAAAGGATTGCCATCCTATTGTTAAATTGATGAAATTTGCAGGATGAAAATATTCATAGCCCAACAAAATTATCATATTGGCAATTTTGCACAGAACACAGAAAAAATAATCGAGGCAATAAAAACAGCCAAAGCTGCAGGTGGCGATTTGATTCTTTTCAGCGAAATGACCGTTTGTGGATACCCTGCAAGGGATTTTGTTGAGTTTGAAGATTTCATTGAAAAATGCACGGAAGCGGTAAATACCATCAAGGAGCACGCAGACACCATTGGGGTGCTGATTGGTAGTCCGGTAAAGAATAATCATCAGAGAGGAAAAGACTTATTTAATGCCGCTTACTTTTTATACGAAAAAGAGGTAAAAGCTGTTGTGCACAAAACCCTGTTGCCTACTTACGATGTCTTCGACGAATATCGCTACTTTGAACCTGCATACGAATGGAATATCATTCACTTCAAAGGAAAAAAACTGGCAGTAACCATTTGCGAAGACATCTGGAATTTGGGAGACAACCCATTATACAGAATTTGTCCAATGGATGAATTGATGAAATTCAATCCGGATATCATGTTAAACCTGAGTGCTTCACCCTTTGATTACACGCACGATGAAGATAGGAAAGCAGTGATTAAAGCGAATGTGCAGAAATACAAGATTCCACTATTTTATTGCAATGCAGTAGGAAGTCAGACGGAAATTGTTTTTGACGGTGCTTCTTTGGTTTTTGACAAAGAAGCCAATCTTATGAAAGCTTTTCCAATGTTTGAAGAAGCATTGGATTATGTTGAATTAAACGATAACGGAAGCATCAACGGACCCATACTGGAACCAGCCAGCAGAATACCGGAAAAAGAACTGAATCCTGCCAAACTGGAACCTGAATTAAATATTGAGCAGGTCTACAATGCACTGGTATCTGGCATCAGGGACTATTTTAGCAAAATGGGTTTTACCAAAGCCATACTGGGTTCATCCGGTGGGATTGATTCCGCGGTAACCCTTGCTATTGCCTGTGATGCGCTGGGTGCCGAAAACATAAGAGCCATATTAATGCCTTCACCCTATTCTACGGAACATTCTGTAAACGATGCGGTAATGCTCAGCAAAAATCTGAATAACCCGTACGATATTATAAAGATTGATACTGTTTATCAATCCTTTTTGCAAACACTGGATCCGCTTTTTAATGGCCTGCCTTTTTCACTGGCAGAAGAAAACATTCAAAGCAGAAGCAGGGGTAATTTATTAATGGCAATTGCCAATAAATTCGGCTATGTATTGTTGAATACATCCAATAAAAGTGAATTGGCTACAGGCTATGGTACACTTTATGGAGACATGGCCGGAGGATTGGGAGTATTGGGAGATTGTTACAAATTGCAAGTATATGCATTGGCCAGGTTTATCAATCGCAACAAAGAAATCATTCCTGTAAATATCATTGACAAAGCCCCCAGTGCGGAACTAAGACCCAATCAAAAAGACAGCGATAGTTTACCGGACTATCAGGTATTAGACAAACTTTTGTATCAATACATTGAAAAACGCCAAAGTCCGGATAATATAAAAGCACAGGGATTTGATGCAGCACTGGTTGACCGAACCATTAAAATGGTCAATAACAATGAATACAAGCGCAACCAGTTCTGTCCAATCATTCGTATTTCGCCCAAAGCATTTGGGGTTGGACGCAGAATGCCCATTGTTGGAAAATACCTGAGTTAACTAAAGAATATCGGCATTAATCCTGTCTGCTTAAAACCAGTACCGGCACATGGCTGTGAAATGCCAGTTTTTTGGTATGACTGGAAGCAAAAATTCTTTCAAAGAAATTATGTTCCTTGGGTACTGTAATTACCAGGTCAATTCCTTTTTCATCCACAAATTGATTCACGCCATCCAAAAAACTCTTCGCATGAGAAAAATGATAGGTAGGATTCAGTTTATCCATAACAGTATGTACAGCAAAACTCTCTCCCATTACTGTACCAGGAAAGGTTTCCTCAAATTCACTGGGGTCACTTTCTATATTGAAAACA
>CALEST010000140.1 GCA_937907555.1 uncultured Sediminibacterium sp. | reverse complement strand
CTGAACCATGACCATCCCATCATTTCCATTGTTGGCAAAATCGTTTTGTGCCATCCAATGAAATGGATTACTCTCTTTTTGTAATTGTTTATAGGCCCAGCTTTTATTTGGCAATAAAGGATTATCAGATTGTTTTTCATAACTGAATACCCTATTCATTCCCGCCATCATATGATATAAAATATGACAGTGGAAAAACCAGTCACCTTCCACATTGGCCTCAAATTCTATTGTATCAGTCTCCATGGGCATTATATCTAACACATTCTTCAGGGGAGCATAATCACCCTGCCCATTTAATATTCTAAAATCGTGTCCATGCAAGTGCATGGGATGCCGCATCATTGAATTATTGTACAGCGTAATACGGACTACTTCACCCTTCTTTATTAATATTTTATCAGACTCAGAAAGTACTTTGTTATCCATGCTCCATACATAGCGATTCATATTCCCGGTCAGTTCAAATTTCAGCTCTCTAACTGGTGCATCTTTCGGGAAATTTGTTTTTGCGGGAGACCTTAGCTTTGTATAATTCAATGTATTTAAATCGCTTTCGTCTGCATACATCACGGAATTCATATCCATTTTTTGCATACCCATGTCCATACCCATCAAATCCATGTCACCATTCATTTTCATCATATCATTCATCATCTGCATGCCTTCAAAATATTTCAGCTTGGAAAGGGGTCGGGCATTTTTCCTTGTACCATTACCCAGAAAAGCAGATGCAGTCTGAATACGATCTTCCGCCGTGGCCAATAATTCATAGGAAAACCCATCTTCCGGAATGGTAACTACAATATCATAGGTTTCAGAAACGCCAATGATTAACCTATCTACTTCTACGGGTACAACATCATTACCGTCATTAGCAACTACGGTGAATGGACCACCGGCATAGGATATCCAGAAATAAGAGGATGCTCCCCCGTTTGAAATGCTGAGTCGAACTTTATCTCCCGCTTTAAATTGTGGGAAGCTGGTTGTTCTTAACCCATTCATCAAAACAGCATCGTAGTAAATGTCAGAAACGTCCATGGCCAGCATACGTTTCCATTCATTTGTAATTTTCGTTTTAAAATGCCCTTCACGAATGGCTTCTGCATAACTCTGTGTAGTTCCCTTTTTAATGGCAAACCAATCAGAAGCATTGTGCAACATTCTATGAACATTTTCTGGCTTGTAGTTTGTCCATTCGCTTAGAATAACAGGAATCGCAGGCAAATCATCAATTCCTTTTCTGAAAGTGGAATCATCGCTCCGTTTATTTAAAACCATCGATCCATACATCCCAATTTGCTCTTGCAATCCACTATGACTATGGTACCAATGTGTTCCATTCTGAATAATTGGAAAACGATACAAATGACTTTGTCCGGGCTCAATAGGCATTTGTGTAAGAAAAGGAACTCCATCTTCTTTATTGGGTAAAAATAGACCGTGCCAATGAAGGGATGTAGCTTCTTTTAATTGATTGTGCACCATTATTTCAGCAGTGTCTCCTTCAGTGAAAGTTAAGGTAGGCATTGGTATCTGACCGTTTACAGCAATAGCCCTCTTGGATTTACCCGCAAAAGTAACAAGGGTATCTTTTACCCATAAATTATACCTGACCACTTTTTGGGCAAAGCTATATTGCATGAATACTACATTCAGTATCCATAGTAAAAACAGATGTAAAAATTGCCTGCGAAACATTGCTTACTTATTTTAGATTCTGGAAATCCAACGCAACGGTTACATATTCCCAGCTCATTTCAATTTTTCCTCTGTCGCCTGAGCTTCTGACAACTTTATAGGTAAGTGCCTCTGTAATTTCTTTGTTCACAATAGGTTTTACAACTACCCTAACTACGTCATTTTCCACTTTATAGGCATCAGCCAAATGCATGTCCCAATCTTTGCTTAGGATTAAAACCCAATCTTCTTTACCTGGAATAGTGAAGAATCCATATTTCCCTTTGGAAATTGTCTTACCTGCAATTTGAACGTCAGAAGAGAATTCAACCCAGGTAGCCTTATGGGCTCCGGTAGCCCAAACCTGATCATAGGCAACCAGTCCATTCCAAATATTTCTACCCCTCACACTTGGTGAGCCGTAATCAATATGAACATGGTTTTTACCAACAAGGGCCATAGCGGTTTTTCTCGGACTTTTGGATTGAGCAGTATTCGCTGCCGGCGTTTGATGATTCTCATGTTGTGCATTTGCAACAACAGAAAAAAATAATACGGAAAGAATAACAAATGAAACTCTCATAACTGTAATGA
>CALEST010000139.1 GCA_937907555.1 uncultured Sediminibacterium sp. | reverse complement strand
AAAATTGGCAGATTCACTACCAAATCGTCGTGTTAAATGGAATTATCTAGACATTTTAGCGCAAAAAAGACCCTATTGTAGTTGTTTTGCCTTGAACGTAAAGTTCTTTTGAGAGAAATAACTGAATAAAACAACGAAAACGGTGGTCAGTATTTTTGAGGGAGTTGGGTACCAGCCAAAACTGTCTACGAATATTTTTAAGAAGATATAATTGAGCAGAATACAACCAAAAACCACTAGAAAATACCTGGCAAGCTGGGTGCGCTTGGTTACACTGGTTTGTTGAAAAACCACATATCTACTTAAGTAAAAACCGGTGGGGAATGTTACCACAAAACTCAATAAAAAAGAAGCAATATGGGGGCTTACCGTTACTGTATAGAATTGTACGGCGGTTTTATTCAAGATATAATTGTATGCAACAAAGAACAATCCAATATCCAATAAAGTATTGAATCCACCGCAGGCAGCATACCGATAGGTTTGTTTGGGCATGAATCTGCTAAACAATGGATAAAACCAGTCAACTACCTGAAGAATAAATCCACTAACGAATTTGTGCAGCTTTTGCATAACGGAGCGCGAAGGTAGTTGATAAATGGTTAGTTTTGCATCCCGAAATTGTTAAGATTATGAGTGTGGTCAATCAAATAAAACAGGCAGCTGCCAACAGTATTCAGGCTCTTTATGGAGAATCAGTGCTTCCGGAGCACGTGCTGGTAAATCAAACCAAACCTGAGTTTGAAGGGGATTATACCGTGGTATTGTTTGCTTTTGTAAAAACACTCAAAAAATCACCGGAACAATTGGGTAAAGAATTGGGAGATTTTCTGGTAAGCAACCACCCCGCCCTTTTTTCCAGCTATAACTTGGTAAAAGGCTTTTTGAATCTGACCATTCCGGATGCCTATTGGTCGGAAAAGCTATTGAGGAGTTATACCAATACCTGCTATGGTTTTGCTCCCTCTAATGGTAATAAAGTAATGGTTGAGTACTCCTCTCCCAATACCAATAAACCACTACATCTTGGACACCTAAGAAATAATTTTCTAGGAAGAAGCATTGCCGAAATTTTAAAAGCAACCGGAAATGAAGTGGTAAAAACCTGTATAGTGAATGACCGTGGTATACATATTTGTAAAAGTATGATTGCCTGGAAACGCTATGCCAATGGAGCTACTCCGGCCAGTACAGGCATGAAAGGCGATCATTTTGTTGGGGATTATTACGTAAAATTCAACGACGCTTATAAGGCGGAAATTGCAGAACTAAAAGCGAAGGGACTATCTGAAGAACTGGCTGAAAAGGAAGCTCCCATAATGAAAGAAGCCCAGCAGATGTTGCTGGACTGGGAAGCAGGAAAGCCCGAAGTGTTAGCGTTATGGAAAGAGATGAATGGGTGGGTGTATGAAGGATTTGACACTACTTATAAAAGAATCGGAACCGACTTCGATAAAATTTATTACGAGAGTAATACGTATTTATTAGGCAAGGATCTGGTAGATAAGGGCCTGGATCAAAAAGTGTTTTATCAGAAAGAAGATCAGAGTGTTTGGATTGATTTAACCGGCGATGGTTTAGATGAAA
>CALEST010000138.1 GCA_937907555.1 uncultured Sediminibacterium sp. | reverse complement strand
CGTATTGTTTATAAGGGAATCAATACCCCAAATTAGCAATTAATATCCTTGCTTGCCAATCTGCCCCTTCTTTTAAAAATATTTTTTGTCTTTCCGAATCTTCCATGTAGTTTTGCAAAACAATGAAGCAAAATTTACATATACACCATCATCATATGCAACCCAACGGGTAGGCATCGGTGTATTGTATCCTGATATTAAACACTAAGCTTACCTACCGGTAGGCTTTTTTGTTTTTATTAACTGACTAAAAAATGAATATGAAAGCAAACATTGAATGTAACAAGCTGAGATTGGCTATTCAGAAGAGTGGTCGTTTGCATGATGATTCCATGAAACTGTTAAAAGAGTGCGGAATTGACATTAGTAATGGCGTAAACAAACTTAAGGCAGAAGCAACCAATTTTCCCCTTGAAGTGTTTTTTCTAAGAGACGATGATATTCCACAATATGTAGAAGACGGGGTAGCTGATATAGGATTTGTAGGGGAAAATGTCATTTTCGAAAAAAATAAGCAGGTAGCAATAGCAGAAAAGCTTGGATTTGGAAAATGCAGATTAAGTATTGCAATCCCCAAAGGGCAGGACTACTCATCGTCACAATTTTTGCAAGGCAAAAAAATTGCTACCAGCTATCCTGTAATTGTAAACAACTATTTGCAGCGTCAGGGTGTTACAGCTGAGATACACGAAATTAGTGGAAGTGTAGAGATTGCTCCCGGAATAGGTTTGGCAGACGCTATCTGTGATTTAGTCAGCAGCGGGTCTACGCTTTTCATGAATGGACTGAAGGAAGTGGAAGTAATTTTTGAATCACAGGCTGTTTTGATTAAACAGGCCGCATTGAATCCTACACAGGTTCAGTTGCTGGAACGACTGATTTTCAGAATTCAGGCTGTTAAAAAGGCAAAAAACAACAAGTATATTTTGTTGAATGCCCCCAATGACAGGTTGAAAGATATCATTTCATTGCTGCCTGGTATGAAGAGCCCAACGGTATTGCCTCTGGCAACAGAAGGGTGGAGCAGTGTTCATAGTGTGTTAAATGAAAATGATTTCTGGAATATTATTGAACAATTAAAGGAGGCAGGAGCAGAAGGAATATTGGTTGTGCCTATTGAAAAAATGATAATGTAAACATGAATACAATTGCTTTTCCTCAAAAGTCTGCATGGGAATCCATCATTGCAAGACCTGTATCTGATAGTGGTACTTTAATGTCTAAAGTAAAATCTGTGTTGAATGAAGTTCAACTGCAGGGAGACCTTGCAATTCAGCAATACACGCAACAATTTGATGGAGTTCAGTTGCCGGATTTTAAAGTTTCTGAGCTTGAAATTCAGGAAGCCCTTCGTTTGCTGGATACTGACTTAAAGAAAGCCATAGAGACAGCCGCTGCCAATATCCGGAATTTTCATTCCCCCCAGTTAACAACAGAATCCATGGTAGAAACCATGCCCGGGATTCAATGCTGGAGAAAATCGGTAGGGATAGAAAAAGTGGGATTATATATTCCCGGCGGAACTGCTCCCTTGTTTTCCACCATTTTAATGCTGGGAATTCCGGCATCCATAGCAGGCTGCAGAGAAGTGATACTTTGTTCACCTCCTGACAAATCTGGAAAGCTGCATCCGGCCATTTTATTTACTGCCCAATTGGTGGGTATCCGGAATGTATTCAAAATAGGGGGCGTACAAGCTATTGGAGCAATGGCATATGGTACAGAATCTGTTCCGGCTGTTTACAAAATATTCGGACCCGGTAATCAATATGTAACAGCTGCCAAGCAATTGGTTCAGATGGACGGGGTTGCCATTGATATGCCTGCAGGACCCAGTGAAGTTTGTGTGATGACAGATGATTCTGCTATTCCTGCTTTTGTAGCGGCAGACCTGTTAAGTCAGGCAGAACACGGGCCTGACAGTCAGGTTATACTGGTAAGTACTTCTGAGGCAATAATTAATCAGGTAAATCTTGAATTAGAAAAACAACTAGCCGAACTGCCCAGAAAAGAAGTGGCTGCCATAGCACTTTCCAATAGTCGTGCTGTGTTAATGAATACCATGGAAGAGGCAATTGAACTGGTGAATGCCTATGCAGCAGAACATTTAATTATTGCCTGCAATAACGCGGAGGGTATCGCAGAAAAAATTGTGAATGCAGGATCCGTATTTATTGGTAATTATTCACCGGAATCTGTTGGAGATTATGCCAGCGGCACCAACCATACCCTGCCTACCAATGCTTATGCAAGAATGTACAGTGGCGTAAGTGTTGATAGTTTTGTTAAGAAAATTACTTTTCAAAAACTATCCAGAGAAGGTTTGGCTTCCATTGCAAACACAGTAGAAAAAATGGCTGAAGCAGAAGGGTTAACGGCCCATGCCAAAGCCGTAAGTATCAGAACTAAATAGAAATAAAATGTTTGATGTAAATACACTGGTAAGAGATAATATTGCGCGTTTAACTCCTTATTCCTCTGCTAGGGACGAGTTCAGCGGAGAAGCCAAAGTGTTCCTGGATGCCAATGAAAACAGTCTGGGGTCACCATTGAAAAAATGGTACAATCGATATCCCGACCCGCATCAGAAAGCCATTAAGCAAAAGCTGGCAATGGTAAAAGGGATTGCAGCTGAACATATTTTTCTGGGAAACGGCAGCGATGAATGCATCGATTTGTTGTACCGTTGTTTCTGTAATCCCGGCAAAGACAATATTGTCATTTGTCCTCCAACCTATGGCATGTACGAAGTGAGTGCTAATATCAATGATGTAGCAGTTAAAAAAGTTTCATTATTGCCCAATTTTGAACTTGACTTATCCGGAATAGAAGATGCCATTGACGATCAAACCAAATTAATCTGGATCTGTTCTCCCAATAATCCAACCGGAAATTCCCTGAAACGGCTCGATATAGAAACTTTGTTGAATAATTTTAAAGGGCTGGTGATTGTGGATGAAGCCTATATTAATTTTTCCAAACAAAAATCTTTCGTTCAGGAACTTACCGAGTATCCCAACCTGGTTGTATTGCAAACCCTGAGTAAAGCCTGGGGGCTGGCAGGATTAAGACTGGGGATGGCTTTTGCCTCGACTGCTATTATTGAGATATTGAATCGGGTTAAGCCACCCTACAATATCAATCAGGCAACGCAGGAATTGGTGCTAACTGCATTAGAAGAAGTAGGTCAGATAAATGATATGATTCGATTGCTGGTAGATATGCGGGAGGCATTGACTGAAGTATTTGCTTCTATGCCAACAGTTGAAACTGTTTACCCTTCTGATGCCAATTTTATATTGGTGAAAATAAAAGAGGCAAGGGCAGTGTATGAATTTTTATTGACAAAAGGTATTGTGTTGCGCGATAGAAGTAATGTGCAGCTTTGTAACGATTGCTTGCGAATTACCGTTGGTTCTGAACAGGACAATACTTTGTTGGTAGATGCTATGCAGGACTGGTATCAATTGAATGCTTAATTTCACGTTTTAATTAATAGAATACTATGAAAAAATATCTGTTGGGAATCTTTGGCCTTTTGGCTTTATTATCTGTTTCGGCACAAAAGCAACCGGAAGTACCCATTAAACTACCTGCAGGATTTTCCAGTCAGATAGTTGCCAGTAATTTCGGAAGGGTAAGACATATTGCCGTAAACACGAATGGAGATTTGTACATGAAACTGGACCGTCTGGTAAATGGTAAAGGCATATATCGTTTAAGAGATAAAAACAAAGACGGTATTATGGAAGATACCCTTGCATTTGGCAATTATACCGGAACGGGTATTGGAATATACAGAGGTTATTTATATGCTACTTCTGATGAAACCGTATATCGCTATCAGCTAGACGCCAATCAGGATATTGTAAATCCGGATAAGCCGGAAATTGTAGTAGAAGGCTTGTTGAACCAGCGTCAGCATGCTTCCAAGTCTATTACATTTGATCAGGCAGGAAATATATATGTAAATATTGGAGCCCCCTCCAATGTTTGTCAGGAGAAGGACCGTCAGAAAGGGTCTCCCGGAATGACCCCTTGCCCCATCCTTGAAAACGCCGGAGGTATCTGGCAATTCAGTACCTCCAAACTGAATCAGCAATTAGCAGACGGTGTGCGTTATGCAACAGGGATGCGCAATGCATTGGGTATTGACTGGAATCAGGAGGTAAACGATTTGTATGCTACCATTCATGGCAGAGACATGTTGTTTCAATACTTCCCGGAAATGTATGATCAGAAAAAAGGAGCGGAACTTCCATCAGAAACTTTTTATCGCGTGAAAAAAGGAGACGATTGTGGCTGGCCCTTTGTTTACTGGGACCATTTTCAGAATAAAAAAATATTAAGTCCTGAATATGGTGGTGATGGTAAAAAAGAGGGTGCTCCGAATGCCATCAGTCCATTGGTTGGCTTCCCGGGTCATATGGCACCGAATGCCTTGTTGATGTACAATGGCAATCAGTTTCCCTCAAAATACAAACACGGAGCTTTCATTGCTTTCCATGGCAGCTGGAACAGAACTCCTGAACCTCAGGAAGGGTTTTATGTAGTATTTGTGCCCATGAAAAACGGAACACCAACTGGCAACTGGGAAGTTTTTGCAGATGGTTTTTCCGGCATGAGTCCGGTTACCAATTTGTCTGCAGCCAAACACAGACCTACCGGATTGGCTATGGGCCCAGATGGCGCTGTATACGTGTCGGATGATAAAGCTGGCTATGTCTGGAAAATTTCTTACAAACCATAAGCACTATGAAGAAACTGATTATTGTATTGATTTGCTTGATTGGGGCTGATTTTTCAGGTTCTGCACAAAACAGGCCTGCGGGTAAACAGTTTAAAGCTGGTACTTCTCCGGCGAAGCAGGGCTTGAGTATATTGCAGATGACCAATGGTAAGAAAGTATATGATTTATACTGTCAGGCCTGTCATCAGGCAGATGGAAACGGTGTGCCAAGGTTGAATCCGCCCTTGTCCGGAACAGTTTATGTAAACGGAAGCAAAACAAGACTTATTGA
>CALEST010000137.1 GCA_937907555.1 uncultured Sediminibacterium sp. | reverse complement strand
TGAACTGGCGCATTTATTTGCAGCACAGCTGGATCCCCAGCCCGCCGTTGCATTTTTCAAAAATTTTGGTACTGCGCAAGTAAAGTGGGAAGATTTTGAAATTGAATTTGTGGGAGCAAGAAAGGAAAGCTACCAGCAAAGCAGCCGGAAACCACAGATAACTGAGGGAACTTTGGCTGATGACCAGAACAGAAGGGACTTTACCATTAATGCAATGGCCATTGCCTTGAATGCTGCTGAGTTTGGGAACTTACTGGATCCCTTTAATGGGATGGATGCCATCCAGCGGAAGTGTATAGAAACACCATTGGCTCCCGTACAAACTTTCAGTGATGATCCGCTTCGTATGTTACGCGCCATTCGTTTTGCTACTCAGCTTAATTTCGATATTGCACCTGAAACTTTTAATGCGATTGGAGAAAATGTTCATCGCATGAAAATTGTGAGTCAGGAAAGAATTACGGATGAGTTGAACAAAATCATGATGAGTAACAAGCCCTCTATTGGATGGGATTTATTGTTCAAGTCGGGTTTATTGAAAACCATTTTTCCCCAGATGGTTGATTTGCATGGAGCGGTATACATAGAAGGTAAGGGGCATAAGGATAATTTTTATCATACCCTGCAGGTGCTGGATAATATTGTTCCGCATACAGATTCGCTCTGGTTGCGCTGGGCAGCACTCTTGCATGATATTGGCAAACCGGCTACCAAAAAATTTGAAGAAGGTCATGGCTGGACTTTTCATGGACATGAAGTGGTAGGTGCAAGAATGGTTCCTAAAATTTTTTCCAAATTGAAACTGCCATTGCATGAACCCATGAAATATGTGCAGAAGCTGGTGCTGCTGCATTTGCGCCCCATTAGTTTAACCAAGGAAAATATAACAGATAGTGCGGTAAGGAGATTGTTGTTCGACGCTGGTGAGGATATTGATGATTTAATGAAGTTATGTGCTGCAGATATTACCAGCAAGAACAAACAAAAAGTACAGCGTTATCTCCAGAATTTTGAGTTGGTAAAAGAGCGAATGGCAGAAGTGGAAGCCAAGGATCAGCTGAGAAACTGGCAGCCTCCGATTACCGGGGAGCTGATTATGGAAGTATTTGGATTGAATCCGGGTAAGCAGGTAGGGATTTTAAAGGATGCCATCAGAGAAGCCATCCTGGACGGGATTATCCCCAATCAACTGGGAGCGGCCTATGCTTTTATGTTAGAAAAAGGAGCGGAATTGAACCTGAAACCCGTTAAATAATCGCTATTTTGCACCTTGGTTACCAACAATAATTAATAAGCACTAATCAATAAAACCGGCGGAATGGCAATTTTAAAATTTAGAATATACCTGGAAGAAGATGATGCAGTATACAGAGACGTAGTGATAAAGCATACACAGTATTTTCTTGATTTGCATTTTGCTATTTTAAAGGCATTTGAGTTTGATACCAAACATCAGGCTACCTTTTACAGAAGCAATGACAACTGGTTAAAGGGAAGAGAAATTAGTTTTGAAAAATACAATAAAGCCTATCGGGTAGATCCTTTGTTGATGGCCGAAACAACCATTGGCTCTGAAATTCAGGACGTAAACCAGAAATTTATTTACGAATACGATTTTGCCAAGGGGTGGTCTTTTTTAGTAGCCCTGATTAGTGTGAATAAAGAAGAGAATCCCAAACTAAGCTATCCTTCTGTTACCCGGGTGGAAGGTATTGGTCCACAACAATACGGTACTAAAAGTTTGTTGGGAGATAAGTTTGCTGATATAGAGGAGAAGTATGATCTGAACGAAGCCGCAGAGGGCTTTGGCGAAGAAGGGGAAGAAGCTGCCAGTGAAGCGGACGGAGATGATGATGGATTTGGTGGCGAAGAACAAAGAGACGATTTTGAAGACTAAACCTACCGTATACATAGTTGCAGGCCCAACGGCTATTGGCAAAACAACATTCGCTATTGAACTGGCCAGGAAACTAGGCGCATCCATTGTTTCAGCAGATTCCAGACAATGTTTTAAAGAACTGTCGATTGGTGTAGCAAGGCCCAGTGATGCTGAATTGGCTGCAGTAAAGCATTATTTTATTGCAGATCATTCCATCAGTGAAAATTTGAATGCTGCTTATTTTGAACAATTTGCACTGCAAAAGACCGCTGAATTATTGAAGCAACACGAAGCTGTTGTTATGGTTGGGGGAACCGGATTGTATATCAAAGCTTTTTGTGAAGGCATCGATCCCATGCCAACCATTGATCCTGCCATCCGGGAAGCCATTATAGCATCCTACGAAGCCAAAGGCTTGATTTGGCTTCAATCTGAAATTAAACACAGAGACCCTGCTTTCTGGGAAGTGGCTGAGCAAATGAATCCCCAACGTTTGATGCGTGCATTGGAAGTATTGAATGCAACCGGTCAATCAATCTTGCATTTCAGAAATGCCACTAAAAAAGAACG
>CALEST010000136.1 GCA_937907555.1 uncultured Sediminibacterium sp. | reverse complement strand
ATTTTAAACATTAATTGAATTGACAACCAGGCAAAAAGCGTATTTCGCTCTGTCAGTAACCAGTATTGTATGGGGTACCAGTTGGGTAGCCAGCAGGTATGCAGTTCAATTTGCACCAGCCTTACAGGTATCTGCTACCCGACAACTCATTGCGGGTTCGCTTTTTGCCGGTTTCTTTTTATTGAAATGAGAAAAACTACCCAGCTTTAAGCAAATGCTTTGGCTGGCTGGTATGTCTATTCTCTTGTTTGTATTTGCCAATGGATTGGCAACGGTTGGAGTTAAATATATTTCCAGCGGGCTGGCAGCTTTAATTGCAGCTTTATACCCCTTAAGTGTAGTTGTCATTGAAAAAATATTCTTTAAGAACAGAAAGATTGGCTGGATTACTTTTCTAGGTATTGTGCTGGGCATAACAGGTATTGCCATTGTATTTTACGACAATGCATTTCACCATCAGGGGCCCAATTACTGGATTGGGATTCTGGTTTCCGTAATTGCCATGCTTAGCTGGAGTGTGGGGACCATCATCATTTCCAGAAAACAAATCAACCTGAATCCTTATTATGCCATTGGATGGGAAATGATTTTTGCTTCCTTATTTCTTTTCGCTGGAGCTGCTGTTACAGGCAATCTGGTTTCCTTTAGCACTTTCCCTGCACAAACCTGGTATGCTATCGGTTATCTTGTTATGATGGGCTCATTAATTGCGGTTGTAGCTTTCTTATATACCATGAAACACCTGGAAGCTTCTGTTGCTGCATTGTACGCCTATGTTAATCCCATTGTTGCCATTGTAATCGGATCCTATTTAATCAAGGAACCCTTGACCAAAGAAATCATCATCGGTTCCTGTATTACCCTGATAGGCGTATACCTGGTGAATCAAAGCCTGCGCAAACAGAAATCAGCGTAAATTCTTCGCCACTCTGCAAAGTTGTTCTGCTCACTTAAAAACTGGTTGTGAAAAATGGGAATAAAGCTACCACCATATTGCTTGAATTGCTCATAGTAATATTCCATTTTTGAACTGGCGGTTTCCGGAGTATTTCGTTCATGAAAAATTTGCGTAGCATCCATATAACAGAATGGAAAAACTGTCAATGAAGTTTCTTCATTATTCAGCAAATGGAACCAGTTGAAGGAACCTGTATAAGATGCCCTGAAACCCGAAATAGTTGGATATCCTATGGAGTAATCTTCTTTTATTCCGGCTTGCAAAAGGGCTTGATAAGTATCCGGAAAACGAAGTTGAATATAGTGCTGGCGGGATTGTGTTACGCTTTTTGCGCTAAGCTCTTCAATGATTGTTTTTTCATTCAATTCAGATGATTTCTGCACGGAAGGATGAAGACCCACTTTGTATTTCTGTGCAACACGCTGAATCAGCTCTTTCATTCCCTTGTTCGCAGGAGAAATATTTTTATGAATCGCATCTCGTTTGGATGCCACGAGAAAAAAATAAATCGGGTCAAGGAAGTATTGATTGTGCAATTCATCCAGCCAATCATACACATCATAGGGGTCTTTTCGAATACCAGCCAGTACCTGAACTCTTTCTGTTATTCCGGAAAAATTCGCATATAGTAAATCCTTAAAATACCCGCCTATATTTCTACTAATAGAATGATGTGTATAGCTATAGGCAATATCAATATCATAACTGGGTCTGAAACGGAAAGCCGGTTTGGTATAGGGCAGATGGTTTTGAGAAGTCCATTTCTCCATCCAGCTATTCACCAATGGCTGGTTTAAAAAACCATATTGGTAAGCAATGGATTGTTGATAATCATACCTACCCAGGTAGTCTTTTTCATGTGGAAGCCATTCTTCGTAGCGGGTAATTAAATAAAACGAGGCAGCAAAAATATCAAAGGGCATGGTGCCTCCGGCTGTTTCAAAAAAAACAGGAATACCCTCCCAGGTCTTTACGCTTATTTGCTGTTCCTGTATTTCTTTCTCAAATAAAAGTGAATGGGGAATAATATGAGCGTCAACTCCTGATAGAAACTCGTTGGAGTAATTAATTTTTTTTCCGGGACAGGATTCAAATACTGCAATTTCATTCGTAACGATTGCTCTTGACCGAAACAGTAATTTTACAATATAATCCAGTCGGGCACTTGCTATTGGTGAATACACAATAATATCAGTACCCAAATCTCCCATAAACTACTAGGATTGATTAGACTCCTTCCACATTTCATTGAAAGTCTTGGGACTGAAATCCAGATCTGCACGATGGGCTGTCCAGCCTTTAAAAATTTTATTGACGATCCAGTTTTTCATTTTTCCATTTCCTGCATTCATCATAACCCTGTTTAAACTGGCAGTTTTCCATGCTTTCCATGCTATGCGTTCAGCAAGACTGCTATTCCCCTGCACTACTGCTTCGTGACGGTTATCCAGCAATAATTCATGCAGGTTAATTCTAACAGGACAAACCTCTGTACAGTTACCACAAAGAGAAGATGCATAACTTAAATGCTTGTATTCATCCAGTCCTTTTAAATAAGGCGTTATTACTTTCCCAATGGGACCACTGTAAGTTGTTTCATAAGCATGGCCACCAATATTCTTATATACAGGACAGGCATTTAAGCAAGCTCCGCAACGAATGCAATA
>CALEST010000135.1 GCA_937907555.1 uncultured Sediminibacterium sp. | reverse complement strand
GACAGAGATAATACCAATGAATTACTGACCGCGCAAAAAGGGTATTTATTCAATGAAAAAGATGTGGCTAAAGCTATTGAGAATGCAGATACAATAATATCTGTTTTAGGGGGCGCATCAGACGGTTCTGATAAAACCAGAAGCCTGGGCATCAAATATATTGTTGAACAGATGCAGAAAAAAGGGAAAAGAAGAATTGTGGCGCTGGGCGGATTAGGCGTACTAAACGCAGAAGACAACACACTGATATTACACGGTGAAGAGTACCCGGAAGAATACCTTGCTGTTGGCAATGAACACCTGAAAGCATTTGAAACTTTACTCGAAAGCAATCTGGACTGGACTTTCTTTTGTCCTGCAGATATTCATGATAAAGAGGAAACAGGAATCTATATTACCAGCATCAATTATGCACCGGAACCCAATCATTTCAGAATAAATGCGGGCGACCTGGCATTGGAAATGCTGAAAGCCGCTACGCATTCTGAATATATTCAACAAAGAGTAGGAATCAGTAATTATTAAGCCAATTCTACTACCATAGCGCTGGCACCACCACCACCGTTACAGATACCTGCTGCACCAATTTTGCCTCCCTGTTGTTTCAATACATTGATCAGCGTTACAATGATTCTGGCACCGCTACAACCCAAAGGATGTCCGATGGAAACAGCACCACCATGAACATTTACTTTATCCGAAGACAAATTCATTTTCTGGGCATTCACAATTCCTACAACAGAGAAAGCTTCATTCAATTCTACAAAATCAATATCGCTCATTTGCAATCCTGCTTTTGCCACTGCTTTAGGTACTGCCAGTGAAGGAGTAGTGGTAAACCACTCGGGAGCCTGTTCTGCATCGGCATAAGAGCGAACAATAGCCAATGGCTTGATGCCTAAAGCATCTGCTTTTTCCTTACTCATTAATACCACAGCTGCTGCACCATCGTTCATGGTACTTGCATTGGCTGCAGTTACAGTACCGTCTTTTACAAATGCTGGCTTTAATCCTGCAATTTTATCGAACTTAACATTGTATGGCTCTTCATCTTTAGAGAAGAGAATCGGATCGCCTTTTTTATTGGGAATTTCAACAGGAACAATTTCTTCATTAAACCAACCCTTCTCCCAGGCAGCCTGACTTCTTTTATAACTTTCAATAGCAAATGCATCCTGGTCTTCCCTGCTGATATTGCATTCTTTGGCACACAATTCAGCTGCATTACCCATTGCATAATTATGATACACATCGGTTAAACCATCTTTTGCCAGGCCATCAATCATTTGCACGTTGCCATATTTGTTACCCCAGCGCAAATTCGGACTGTAAAAAGGAACATTGCTCATGCTTTCCATTCCCCCTGCAACAACTATATCTGAATCGCCCAATAAGATAGACTGAACACCTTGTGCAATGGCTTTCATTCCACTGGCACAAACCTTATTCACGGTAGTTGCAATAACAGAATCGGGCAGGCCTGCAAATTTTGCAGCTTGTCTGGCAGGAGCCTGACCAGTATTGGCTTGTATTACACAACCCATCAATACTTCATTTACCTGATTGGCATCAATGCCTGCTTTAGACAAAGCGCCTTTAATGGCAATACCCCCTAATTGAGTAGCAGTAAAATCCTTTAAACTGCCACCGAAACTACCAATAGGTGTTCTTACTGCCGAAACAATGTAAACTGTTTTTGTAGACATATTCCTTGAATTTGAGCAGCAAAGTTAGTTAAAATACTAACACGTGTTAGCACAATTAGGATTCAATTAACTGAATGCCGGTCTGTGTAAAACTGATGAGTTTCTGCTTGTATAAATTCCCGGTCGTCATTTTAAATGCTTTCTTGCTCATGCCAAAAAAATCATAGATATCGGAAGGATCAGACTTGTCGTTATAAGGAAGGTAGCCATTGTTCTCGCGCAAGAGCTGAAGTATTTTCTGGCCCTCATCTTCCACTTTGGAAAATCCGGGCTTACCCAATACCACATCAATTTTATTGTCGGGTCGGATGGTTTTTACAAAACCTTTTACTTTATCTCCTATCTCGAGTTTTTGAAAAACCTCATTGCCATGCAGAATACCGATATGTTTGTTGTTGATGATCATTACATACCCCAGTTCAGAAGTTCTGTAAACAAACAAATCAACCGGATCCATTTCTTTTACTGTAAGTTCATCATTGCTCATCAGGTTCTCTATCTTTTCTGTAGCAGCTACACGGCCGGTCATTTCGTCAATATAGGGCATCACCAGATAAGATCCTCCCATCCGCATTCCGGAAATCTGCTTGGATACCGGTACAAACAAATCCTTCATTAATCCCCAGTCTAAAAATGCTCCCTGTTTGGTAACTGAGACTACTTTCAGTCTGGCTATTTCACCCACCACTGCTTTGGGCTCCTGTGTGGTGGCAATTAAACGATTGTCTGAATCGTGATAAACAAATACACGTAATTCATCGCCGATTTTCAAGTCTTTGGGTGCAAATCGTTTGGGCAACAAAATGCCTTCTGCACCATCGTCCAGGTAAAATCCAAAGTCTACCTTGCGGCTTACTTTTAATGTATTGTATTGACCAACTTGAATAGGTTCCATATGGCTGAATTAAAATAATTCGGTTTGTGCAGTATCAGCAGGGGGTCTTGTTTCCCACTCCATTTCTATGCTCTTGTTAAAATCGGTCAGTTTTGCCCCAACGGCTTTCCATCCCATTACTTCCACCATTTTCGCCACTTTAAACTTGGCTTTGCGCACTTGTTGACCACGTCCGGTTTGTACCACCAGAATTGGTTCAGATTCAGTTGTAACAGCTTCCAGACGGTTGTCCTTACCTTCTTTAATAAAAGTAAACTGTGTTTTTAGTGTGCTTGTTTCAATCTTGAAACGCTTGATATTGTATTGACCTTTCTCAGCATCCAGATACACAGCAGTAATGGTTTTCTCCGGATTAAACTGTTCAATCAATGCCACTTTCTCTGGTTCGAATCTTTGTGTAATCTCGGTATCAGTTAATTCATAAGAGCCATCCTGATAAATCACCAGAATGCGTTCGTCTTCAAATATACCCAAATACTGACCTTTCTCTTCTGTATTCAATCTGCCGAACTTATCATCAAACCAAAGCTTTCTACCGGCAAGCGTACTCTTACCTGCTTCTTTTAATTTCACAGTTTTAATCGGGTACTTGGTTACCTGATTACCCATGCTACCCCTGCCCTTGATTTCCAGTTCTTCAAAATAAAAATCCAGTTCCTTGATGCGGGCGGTACAATTCGGACTCAGTACAATTTTTAATACTTCCGCTTCCCCATTGGGATTGGCAGACAAATAATGGACTTTGCTTTTTTCTGTACCCTTGGTTAAATCGTATTCCTTGTCGCGGGTAACACCCGTTACATTAAAACGCTTGGCATAACTCACGCCCGATTTGCCATCCAGGTATATCATGTTGTAAGTGGTACGCTCGTCATTTTTTACAAAAATGGCTGCGTGTATAATGTCTTTCCCAATAAAGGTTTTATCGGAAACTTTTATCACTTTCATGATGCCCGACTTGGTAAAGGCAATGATATCATCATAGTCAGAACACTCACATAAGAATTCATCTTTCTTTAAACCTGTACCAATAAAGCCTTCTGCCCGGTTGATGTACAATTTGGTATTGGCAATGGCAACGTGTTTAACCTGAATGGTATCAAACTCTTTAATCTCAGTCTTTCTTTCCCTGCCCTTACCAAATTTCTTTAAAAGATTGTCGTAGTAGGCAATGGCAAAATCAGTCAGATGCTCCAGATCATGATTTACCTGTTGAATATCGGCTTCAATATTTTTAATCTGGTTATTCAGTTCATTAATATCGAGACGATAAATCCTTCTCACCGGCTTTTCAGTCAGCTTCAAAATATCTTCCCGCTCAATAGGTCTTTTCAGTTTTTTCTTGAATGGACCAAATGCTTTGTCAATGGCAGCAATTACCTCTTCCCAGGTAGCATGCTTCTGCTCTAACTCTTTATATATTTTTTCTTCGAAGAATATTTTTTCCAGAGAGGTGTAATGCCATTTGTCTTCTAACTCGGCTAATTTAATTTCCAGTTCTTTCTTCAATAAGCCTTTGGTTAAATCAACAGAAGAATTCAGCAATTCCTGCACTCCCATGAAGCGGGGTTTATGTGCTTCAATTACACAGGCATTCGGAGAAATACTCACTTCACAATCCGTGAATGCATACAGAGCATCAATGGTGATATCAGGAGAAATTCCTGTTGCCAGATCAATATGAATTTCAACTTCCTTGGCAGTTACATCTGTAACTTTTTTAATCTTGATTTTTCCCTGTTCATTGGCCTTGGTAATACTCTCCATTAACTGGGTAGTAGTTACACCATAGGGCACATCCCTGATCACCAATGTTTTCTTATCCAGTTCTTCAATATGTGCACGAACACGAACTTTACCGCCACGCTTACCTTCATTATAAGCAGAAACATCAATCATACCCCCGGTCTGAAAATCAGGATACAATTCAAATTTTCTTCCTTTTAAATATTTAATAGCAGCATCAATGAGTTCACAGAAATTATGAGGCAAAATCTTGGTAGACAAACCAACTGCAATACCATCTGCACCCTGTGCAAGCAACAAGGGGAATTTCATCGGAAGATGAACCGGCTCGTTTTTTCTTCCATCATAACTCAATTGCCACTCTGTAGTCTTTGCATTAAATGCTACTTCCAAAGCAAACTTTGACAAACGGGCTTCAATATATCGGGAAGCTGCAGCTGAATCTCCGGTTCTTACATCACCCCAGTTACCCTGTGTTTCAATCAGTAAATCTTTTTGACCCAGGTTAACCAAAGCATCTCCGATACTGGCATCTCCATGCGGATGATACTGCATACTCTGCCCAATAATATTGGCCACTTTATTAAACCTCCCGTCATCCATTTCTTTCATGGAATGAAGGATTCTTCTTTGCACCGGCTTCAATCCATCTTCCAGTGCAGGCACTGCCCTTTCCAATATTACATACGATGCATATTCAAGGAACCAATTTTTATATTGACCCTGAACACCGGTTTCATTTTCAAAAACCCTTCTGTCTATTTTCTCTTTTGCCATGCTTTATCCTTAATACAACCAACTTAATTTATCTGAACTGTAATTTCCTTCCAGCCTTTTGACCAGTCTCCCTGTATTGCAATTTTTCCTTCTGTGGCAAGATTACGCAGTCGCCATACCAAAAAAGCATCCCCTGTCTGAACCGGCATTTTACCTAGTGCAGATGAAATAACTTTGGTTAGCTTCTGGGCATCTTTTCCAATCTGCGCCAAAATATATTTATCAAAAAACTGATCTTCCTTTGCTACAATCTTTTTACCTCCTTCTAAAAAACGCACCAATGCATTTTCTCTCATTGTTTTCTTCCACTCATCCGGATCCACTTCAAATTCACTTAGTGTAATTGGCCTGGCCAGTTTTTTGGCCTTCATAAATTCACGTGGCTGTATTTCATGCAAATGAGTTGGATAAAAAATATTTCCTTTCTCGTTAAAGAAGGGTAAGTTATTCAAATACAATACCTGTATTCTGCCAGCAAATTCAGACAGCTGACTCATTAACCAGTAATAGCCACAAACATCATGCGCATTTTGTCCCATCCAGATCCATAATTCATGAGATTCATCTTCCTGCATTTGTTTCACTAGCTGGTGCACAGTCATTTTATCATCCACTAGATCCAGTTGATTTTCGTAAGGAGAATTTTCCAATACTTCTTTCCACCAGTCTCTTCTTTGCTGATACCCTTCTGTTGCATAAATATCCTCAATAGGTCCAACGGCAAAATCGTCTTTAATTTCCAGGACTTCGCCCTGTAAACTTTCATCCAGTTCCATGGCCTGCTGCAAAACTTTTACATTGGCCGCTTCAAATACTATATGAATCATCTATTCCTTTTTATTAGTCAACTAAATCAAGTTCAACTCTTAGATTATTGATAATGAACTCTTGTCTTTCCATGGTATTCTTTCCCATGTAGTATTCCAGAAAGTCCTGAATATGATCTCCCTGTTCTAAAATAACGGGTTGCAGACGCATGTCCCTTCCAATAAAGCGACCGAATTCCTCTGGTGAAATTTCACCCAGCCCCTTGAATCGGGTAATCTCAGGCTTGTTTCCCAGTTTAGCAGTTGCTGCCTGTTTTTCTGACTCATCGTAACAATAAATTGTCTCCTGCTTATTTCTTACCCGGAACAATGGTGTTTCCAAAATATAAACATGTCCTTTTTTTACCAGATCAGGAAAGAATTGCAGGAAGAAAGTCATTAGCAATAAACGGATATGCATTCCGTCCACATCGGCATCGGTTGCAATTACAATATTGTTATATCGCAGCCCCTCCAATCCGTCCTCAATATTCAAAGCGTGTTGCAGTAGATTGAATTCTTCGTTCTGGTAAACCACTTTCTTGGTTTCACCAAATGAATTCAAAGGCTTACCACGTAAACTAAAAACCGCCTGTGTGTCTACATTTCTACTCTTGGTAATGCTACCACTGGCACTATCCCCCTCGGTAATAAATATGGTCGTGTCTTTTTGCAAAGCAATAAATGCTTCCTTATTCTTAGCTGGCAATTCATCATTCAAATGAACCCTGCAATCTCTCAGTTTTTTGTTGTGCAGATTGGCTTTCTTAGCTCTTTCATTGGCCAGCTTTTTAATACCAGCCAGTTCTTTTCTCTCTCTTTCATTCTGCTCTATGCGCTTTTTTAAAGCATCCGCAGTAGCCGGGTTTCTGTGCAGGAAATTATCCAGTTCCTTGGCCAAAAAGTCTAACACAAAAGACTTCATACTTTGCCCGCCCTCAGATACATTCTGTGAGCCCAGCTTAGTCTTGGTCTGGCTTTCAAAAACAGGTTCCTGTACCCGAACAGATACTGCAGCAACAATACTGGTTCTGATATCTGAAGCATCGTAATCTTTTTTATAAAAATCCCTTACTACTTTCACGTATGCTTCTCTGAAAGCCTGCTGATGGGTTCCGCCCTGAGTTGTATACTGACCGTTTACAAAGGAAAATATATCTTCCCCGTAATCGTTGTTATGCGAGATAGCAATTTCAATATCATCCCCTTTTAAATGAATAATCGGATAACGCAGTTCATCCGGATTGGTCTTACGCTGCAATAAATCGAGTAATCCGTTTTTACTCACATATTTCTTACCATTGAAATGCATGGCAAGACCTGCATTCAGATAGCAGTAGTTCCACAACTGATTGTCGAGGTACTCATGAATAAAATGAAAATTCCGGAACACCGTATCGTCGGGAGTAAACTGTACAAGGGTTCCGTTTGGCTCATCCGATTTGGTTTCCTTGTGATCTTTTACCAATACGCCTTTTTCAAACTCTGCTGTTTTGGCTTTCCCGTCTCTGAAAGATGTAACCAAAAAATGACTACTCAATGCATTCACGGCCTTGGTACCTACTCCATTCAATCCCACACTTTTCTGAAACGCTTTGCTATCGTATTTGGCCCCTGTATTAATTTTACTAACTACATCCACCACTTTCCCCAATGGAATCCCCCGGCCATAATCTCTTACTGTAACCATTTTACCTTCAATGGTCAATTCAACTTGCTTGCCATGACCCATGGTGTATTCATCAATACAGTTGTCAATCACTTCCTTGATTAATACATACACACCATCGTCTGCAGCAGAGCCATCTCCCAGCTTACCAATATACATACCTGGGCGAAGCCTGATATGTTCCTTCCAGTCGAGTGACCGGATACTGTCCTCGTCGTATTTTACCAAATTCTTGTCTTCTGCCATAAATCCTGTTTAAGTCGAATATTGCTAACGGCAAATCTAAGTCCCTCAAATCGCAGCCCAATTTTTATTATCTACAAAAGGGCTTTTTATGTGGATAAATCGTTGTTTTTGGTGGATTGTATAGCCCAAATCCTACCTTTACAACAATGAAAAGCCCTTTTCAGCCCCAGACCAACTTAACCATGATGGCCGAATACGCAGCCAGTCATCAGCAGGAAAATGAACGTTTCAGTGCTTTTATCAAAGAATTCAACGACGAGGAAATAGATGCCAAAGTTCAGGAACTGGATGCTTTAATTAGTCCAACCATCTCCTGTACAGATTGTGGCAATTGCTGTAAAAGTTTAATGGTTTGCCTTAACGAGGGTGAAGCTGACCGATTATCCGGACATCTGAACATGACCAGATCTGATTTTGATGAGACCTATTTAGAAAAAGGCAGTAATGGTCTGATGATTATGAACCGGATGCCCTGTCCTTTTCTATCCGATAATAAATGTTCTGTTTACGAATACCGCTTTGAAGGATGCAAGGAGTTTCCGGCATTGCATATGCCACATTTCAAGAGAAGAATTTTTACCACATTCATGCATTATGACCGTTGCCCCATTATATTTAACGTTGTGGAAGCACTAAAAGACGAAATGCAATTTACCAAAGACCAGTAACCTGATTCATATGCCTGTATTATTTGGAATTGATCAGCTGTTGCAAACAGCTGTTATTGAATGGAAGGAAAGCAGGATTGGATTAGTAACCAATGAAGCAGCCACTAACCACGCATTGGAACCCACCAGACTGGTTATGCAGAAAGCTGGTTTTAATATTCGTAAGCTTTTTTCCCCTGAACACGGCCTGAATGTAAAAGGAGCAGATGGCGCCCCCATGCACAATGGTGTTGATGAATTAACCGATTTGCCCGTTATCAGTTTATATGGACAAAAATTAGCGCCGGACCAAACAGATATGGAAGAACTGGATTGTCTTGTTTTTGATGTACCGGATGTTGGGGTTCGTTTTTATACTTATTTATGGACGCTAAGTTATTTACTGGAAGTATGTGCTAAATATCAGAAACCCCTGATTGTATTGGATCGCCCCAATCCCATATCAGGATTGGCCGATGTGCAGGAAGGCCCGTTTCTGGATGATAGTTGCACTTCGTTTATCGGCAGATGGAATATTCCTTTACGTCATAGTTGTACTTTAGGTGAACTGGCTTTGTATTTCAATGAAACCAGAGGGATTAAAGCCGACCTTACAGTAATACCCTGCCAGCAATGGAGCAGGTCGATGTTCCAGTCCGATTGGGGAATTCCTTTTGTTCCTACTTCTCCTGCTATTCAAACGGCCGAATCTTTATTATTATATCCAGGACTTTGCTTATTGGAAGCTACCAATCTATCGGAAGGAAGATCCACCGATTTCTCTTTTGAAGCCGTTGGTGCTCCCTGGTTACAGCACGAAAAACTGGCCAGACAAATCAATCAACTCTTTGGGGAAGAATTGGAAGCCAAAGCTGTTCATTTTATTCCGCAGGATGCCAAATTCGCAGGGGAACAATGCAATGGGGTTCATTTAAAAGTGATTGATTCTGAAACTTTCAAACCTGTCTTCTTTGGTTTGGTTTTAATCAGGATAATAAAAGATATGCACCCTGAGCAATTTTCCTGGGCTGGATACAAAACCTATGTTAACCCGGATGGAATAAATCATCTTGACAAACTAACAGGAATTGTGAATGCAGAAAAATTATACGAATTACCCATGCCGGCATTTCTGCAGCAATGTACAAAAATGACCAATCCAAAGGGATGGAACGAAGCCATTCAGCCCTATTTACTGTATTAATCTTCCTGCATCATCAAGCCCCTGATGACCACGCTGGCGGCCATGCAACCGAAAATGGCTGGCATATAGGAAATGGTTCCGATGATGGATTTTTTTGGGTAAGCTTTTTCTGTTTCAATAATGCGCGATTGATCCACCCTTTCGGCGCTGAACACCACTGTAACACCTTTATATATTCCGAAACTATGTAGTTTTTTTCGTACATAACTCGCCAGGTTACATTGATAGGTTTTGGATATATCGGTTATCACTACCTGCGAAGGATCTACTTTTCCACCGGCACCCAGCGAACTTACCAGGGGTATTTTTCTGTCTAAACAGGCTTTTATTAAAAACACTTTAGGCGACAAAGTATCAATACAATCCACTGCAAAATCATAGTTTGCTTCGTCCAGGAGCTGATGGGTAATTTCATCTTTAATGTAAATAGACTTTACAATTAATTCAATATCAGGATTAATATCTTTTAATCGCTCTGCCATTACTTCCGACTTTAATTTTCCTGCTGTTGAATGCAATGCAGGAATTTGTCGGTTGGTATTACTAAGGTCAACGGTATCTGCATCAACAATGGTCATTTTACCCACACCTGACCTTGCAATCATTTCCGCACAAATACCACCTACTCCACCTAATCCAACTACCAGCACGTGTTTCTTTTGCAAGCGTTCTATGGGTTCATCTCCCAGTAATAACTGGGTTCTGCTCATCCAGTAAGGAATCATTTAGTCAGAATTTATATTGAGAATAAATTAATTTAACTTGTTAACATTTACGTGAGCCTTTTAATTTGAACCTACGTAATTTAACAAGCGCAAAAATGAACTTATGACTTCATATTTAAAAATATTTTTACTGGCGATAATGGTGCATTCCTTTACTGGAATGGATGCACAAACCAACCCATCTATTGAAGTACTGACGCAAGGAACCAAAACAAGTATGAGGGGATTAAGTGTGGTATCAGAAAAAATTTTCTGGGTAAGTGGCAGCAACGGCATGGTGGGCAAATCAATTGATGGAGGAAAAAACATTCAGTGGATCCAGGTTCCGGGGTTTGAAAAAAGAGATTTCAGAGATATTGAAGCCTATAGTGACCAGGTTGCTATCATAATGGCCATTGCCGAACCCGCAATAATACTAAAGACAAAAGATGGGGGCAACAGCTGGTATACCGTATTTGCAGACAGCACCAAGGGCATGTTTTTAGATGCCATGCATGCAAATGGAAAATCCATCCAGGTAATAGGCGACCCAATTAATGGAAAAGCATTTTTTGCCATCAGCAACAATCAGGGAGAAAGTTGGGAATCTCAGGTAAAAGACGCCATTCCTTTACAGGAAGGCGAAGCTTTTTTTGCCTCCAGTGGCAGCAACCTGCAGATGGCACCTTCAGGTAACCAGTTCAAAGCAGGAACCTGGATGGTTACGGGTGGGAAAGCATCCAGAATCATCAATGCAAGGGATCAGCGGGATGTATATGCATTGCCACTAATACAGGGAAAGGAATCTACTGGGGCCAATTCCATAGACATTAGTCCTTCAGGCAAATTTGCATTTATTGTGGGGGGAGATTTTGCCAGAGATACTTTAAGAGAGGGTAATGCCGTAAAAGTTGTGTTCGGCAAAAGCATCAGTTTTACTCAACCTACTATACCTCCACATGGCTATCGATCCAGCGTAGTGTATATCAATGAAAACATTTTAATTAGTTGCGGCACATCAGGGGTTGATATTTCCCGGGATGGCGGTATGCACTGGAGCAATATCAGCAGGCTCAGCTTTCATGTGGTACAAAAAGCCAAAACAGGCAATGCTGTTTTTTTAGCAGGTGGTGGTGGCAGAATTGCCAAACTACTTCTTGAGTAATTCCTGAAACTTTTCTACCATTTTGTAAGTAGCCGGACAGTAGTCAATATTCTGTTGGTGTACGTGAATATATTCCACCATTTTCTTCTTTTTCAGATGTGGGAAACCTGAACAGTCGTCGGGTCTTACTTCATAAATACTGCACATATTATTCGAGAGATTCAGAAACTGACAGGGTTGTTTTTTATTCATCCAGTCACCATCTTCTTCTTCAAAATAGAGCCATTTTTCCTTGAACTCTGCAACCGACATTTCAAGGTGTGCTGCAATTCTTTTGAGATCTTTTGCATTGAATGTAGGGCTCATCGACTTGCAGCAATTGGCACAGCTAAGGCAATCCACTTCCTTCCATACTTCCGCATCTACTTTTTCTGCCATTTTATCCAAACCTTTGGGAGGATTCTTTTCTATCTTACCCAAAAACTTCTTCATGCCTTTGGCGTTGTGACGTACTTTCTGCTTAAAGGATCTAAGATTAACTAACATAAACACGAATATAATGATATAGCTGTTATCTTTATCAATCATGTGGACAGCGTATAAAAAAGGATTTAAAGCTTATCTGCAACTGGAGAAATCACTGAGTGAACATTCCGTAGAAGCCTACCTGCATGACATTGAAATGCTAACCAGCTTCTTGTCTACTTTAGAACAACCAAAAGCCCCATCAGATATTGTTTTAAAAGACCTGCAGGCATTTATACAGTGGATCAATCAACTGGGTATGACAGCCAGCTCACAATCCAGAATTATATCGGGCATTCGCAGTTTCTTTAAATACTGCATTATAGAACAGATATGCGCCAGTGACCCATCCGTATTGCTTACTGTTCCTAAAGCAAAAAGAAAATTACCAGATACGTTGCACTTCAATGAAATTGAAAGCATCATTCAACAGATTGACTTAAGTACCCCGGAAGGAACCAGAAACAAAGCGATTTTAGAAACCATGTACAGCTGCGGTTTAAGGGTTAGCGAAGTGGTAGGGTTAAAAATATCCGGACTTTATCTGGATGTAGAATTCATTAAAGTGATTGGGAAAGGAAACAAAGAAAGATTAATACCCATTGGGAGTTCTGCTATAAAATGTATTAAAATATACAAGGACCAGGTAAGGGTACATCAGCCCATTCAACCTGGTTATGAAGATTACCTGTTTCTGAACAACAGAGGCAAGGGATTATCTAGGGTAATGATATTTTACATCATTAAAAACCTGGCCCTGAAAGCAGGAATTACAAAAAGCATTTCGCCACATACTTTTCGTCATTCTTTTGCCACTCACCTGGTGGAAGGCGGTGCCGACTTAAGAGCCGTTCAGGAAATGCTGGGGCATGAAAGTATTACCACTACTGAAATTTACACCCACCTCGACAATAACTACTTAAGAGATACGCTTCAACGATTTCATCCGGGATTTCAATAATCAATTTGTTAAAACGCTTAACATTCCTCCGATTTTTCTAAAAAAATTGCGGCATTTGAAGGGGAAGAACTAAGTTTGACGTTCAAACGTTTAATGATATGAAAAAGACTTTACTTGCAGCTGCCTTATTGAGTAGCGTAATGGGTTTTGCACAAATAAGAATGCCCCAGCCTAGTACTACACAGAAAATCTCTCAGGATTTTGGAATGGGTAAAATTGAATTGACTTATTCCAGACCCAATGTAAAGGGCAGAGCAATGTTAAAAGAAAATTCAGAGTTGGTTCCATTGAACCAATTATGGAGAACAGGTGCCAATGCAGCCACCAGAATTCATTTTTCTGATAAAGTAACAATGGGTGGAAGCACTTTAGATACCGGCGCCTATGTATTGTATACGGTTCCTGGTGTTGATTACTGGGAAGTAGTGGTAAACAAAGGTTTAAACAACTGGGGAACAGATGGCTACAAGCAAAGTGAAGACGTAGTTCGTTTCAAAGTTAAAGCAGCTAAAACCAACAGCAATACAGAGACTTTCACTTTCCAGTTTGCCAATGTAGAAGCAGAAAGCATTGACCTACAGTTAAGCTGGGGTAAGGTTGCAGTTAGCATTCCTATCAGCACCAATGTAAAAGACAGATTACGTGCACAGGTTGAATCAGCACTTGGTGCAGAAAAAGTGAACCCTAATGTTTACCAGGCTGCAGCCAATTTCTACTATGAGTGGGATAAGGATTACGCCAAAGCATTACAGAATGTAAACAAAGCAACTGAAGCCAATCCAAAAGCTTTCTGGTTGTTCTTATTAACTGCAAAGATTCAGAAAGACATGGGTCAGAAAGCGGATGCAAAAGCCAGTGCTGAAAAATGTATCAGTATTGCTACAGAAGCTAAGAATGCAGACTATGTAAGAATGGCAAAAGAATTAATCAGCAAATTATAAGTACAAACCGTTTGGATTGAATCAACTTTAATCCAAACAGGACATACTCAATAAAAAACCAGGTCAATTGACCTGGTTTTTTATTTTACTTATTATTATTAAGCCTGCTTCTCTGCCATATCAGGAATCACTTCCACTTTATAAGCACCAGCATCCAGCTTGGCCTTGGTTTCACTAAATGCTTTCAGTGTTTCTTCAATATCAGTATCGGTATGAGCTGCCGAAGGAATCAATCGGAAAATGATATGCCCCTTGGGAATAACCGGATATACCACGATAGACGCAAAAATGCCATAGTTTTCTCTTAAGTCCATCACCATAGCTGTAGCTTCTTCCACCCCACCCTTCATGTAAACAGGGGTTACAGGTGTATTGGTATTCCCAATATCAAATCCTTTTTCCTTTAATCCATTCTGCAGTTTCAAAGCATTGCTCCAAAGCTTTTCCTTTAATTCAGGCATGGTACGCAACATTTCCAATCTTTTCAGGTTACCAATTACAATGGGCATTGGTAAGCTCTTGGCAAAAATCTGACTACGGATATTGTAACGGATAAAATCAATAATGGCTTTATCTCCTGCAAGGAATGCACCAATAGATGCCATACTTTTTGCAAAAGTGGAAAAGTATAAATCAATGGCATCCTGACAACCCTGTTCTTCTCCGGCACCAGCGCCTGTTTTACCAAGGGTACCAAATCCATGGGCATCATCTACCAATAAACGGAATTGATATTTTGATTTCAGGGCAGCAATTTCCTTTAATTTTCCCTGGTCTCCGGCCATACCAAAAACGCCTTCCGTAATTACAAGGATTCCACCGGCTTTTTGCTTTTCAATTAATTGCGTAGCTCTTACCAATTGTTTTTCACAATCCTCAACATCATTGTGCTTAAACACATATCTGTGTCCGGGATGCAAACGCAACCCGTCAATAATACAAGCATGGCTTTCTGCATCATAAACAATTACATCATGTCTGCCACAAACAGCGTCAATGGCACTCATGATGCCCTGATAACCAAAGTTCATCAGAATAGCATCTTCCTTTTGTTCAAATGCAGCCAATTCCTTTTCCAGTTGCTCGTGGTAATTTGAATTTCCACTCATCATTCTGGCCCCCATTGGATAAGCCAATCCAAATTCCTTTGCAGCATCCGCATCCACTCTTCTTATTTCAGGATGATTGGCCAGACCCAGGTAATTATTCAGACTCCAGACAATCATTTCCTTTCCTCTGAACTTCATTCTGCTGTTAATCTCTCCCTCTAATTTTGGGAAGGCAAAATAACCATGGGCACGTTCGCGGTGTTGACCTAAAGGGCCGGCATTCTTTAATAATTTCTCAAAAATATCTGCCATAAACAATGGGGATTGGTTAGATTAAATTTTTTGCAAATTTAATAAATTAGCACCAAAGCACAAGGCATATTATAGCACAAACAGTATCTTGCAACCTTTCAAATCATTAAATCAAGCACTTTGTACACATTCAAGTTAAACAGCCAATTCGTTAAGGCAATGAGTATTGCATTGATGATTGGGGGCTCGGTATCAGCTCAGAAAACTACCAAGGTTACCACCCCTCAGGAAAAAGCCCCCAGACTGGTAGTGGGGATTGTGGTAGATCAAATGAGATGGGATTATCTGGAGCGTTTTGCACCCTTGTTTAAATCCAATGGTGGCTTCAAGCGAATGATGAATCAGGGATTCAGCAACGATAACTGTCAGATTGGGTACACTCCTTCTGTTACCGCTTGTGGGCATACAGGTATTTATACCGGTACGGTACCCGCGGTTCATGGCATTACAGGTAACGCCTGGTACGATGCACAATTAAAAAGATCCGTCTATTGCAGCGAAGACAGAACCGTTGATGGCGTTGGAGCCAAAGGTGCCAGCGATGGCAAAATGAGTCCAAGAAATATGCTAACCACCAGTATAGCAGATGAATTAAGACTGGCAACCAATTTCAAAGGCAAAACCATTGGAATTGCTATCAAAGACAGAGGAGCCATCCTTCCGGCTGGTCATAGTGCCAATGGCGCTTACTGGTTCGATGCCAAATCGGGAAATTTTATCACCAGTACCTATTATTATAAGGAATTGCCGGAGTGGGTTGCAAAGTTCAATACCAGACAGGTACCTGATTCACTAAGTAAATTGGGCTGGAACAAGTCAATTGCAGATCAGCTTTATCTGGAATACGCCACTGCGGATGAAAAAGTCTACGAATCCAAACCATTCGGGGCCAACCAGGTAAAAATGCCTTATGCCCTTTCCAGAAAAGAAAACGAAGGATTTTCAAAAGTAGTTGGATCTCCATTGGGTAATACTTTAACTGCAGAAATGGCAAAGGCAGCAGTACTGGCAGAAGAGCTGGGAAAAGACGCTATTACCGATATGCTTGCAGTCAGCTTTTCTTCTCCGGATTATGTAGGTCATAGTTTTGGTCCTAATTCATGGGAAGTAGTAGACAACTATATTAAGCTTGACGAAGAACTGGGTAAAATGTTCGACTTCCTGGATGCAACCGTTGGTAAAGGAAAATATACCGCATTTTTAAGTGCAGACCATGCCGTTGCTCACGTACCTGGTTTCATGAAAGAAAACAAATTGCCAGGTGGAACTTTGGACGACAAAGCTGCTATGGATGAAATGAACAAAGCCATCAAAAACAAATTTGGCATTGACAAAGCTGTAGTGAGCCTTTACAATTATCAGGTACACTTTAACAGGGATTTATTGGATAGTGTAAATGCCGATAAAAAAGCCCTCAACCAATTTATGGTAAACTATCTCATGAAGAAGGAATATATTCTGAACGCCTTCCCTACCAGCGAAATTTTAACCAGCCCGATGCCTCAGTACATGAGAGAGAAAATGGCCAATGGATTTTTATATAACCGAAGCGGAGACATTCAGATGGTTTTAAAGTCCGGCTACATTGATGGAGGAGCTACAGGTACAACCCATGGCCTCTGGTACTCCTATGATGCACATATTCCATTGTTATGGTATGGATTTGGCATTAAACAGGGAAGATCTAGTAAAAGAGTGTATATGCATGATATTGCTTCAACAGTGGCTTCACTTTTAAAAATACAGGAGCCCAGCGGTAATATAGGCCATCCGATTGAAGAAGTATTAAAGTAAAAAAACATTCGTAATAGTTGTAATATTATTATGAAATGACATAGAGGAGGTTGTATCTTGCGATACAACCTTTTTTATATGAAGCAATTAAGAATCATCGGCAGTATCTTTTTAATGATCTGCCTGACTGCTGTGTTTACCGCTAATGCACAGCTTAATCTATCAGAAAAAATCCCGGTAGATCCCAAAGTGAAAATTGGCAAGTTGTCCAATGGACTTACTTATTATATCCGACAGAATGCCAAGCCGGAAAAAAAAGTAGAACTAAGATTGGTTGTCAATGCAGGTTCTATATTGGAAGACAATGATCAGCAGGGTCTTGCCCACTTTACAGAGCATATGGCATTTAATGGAACCAAAAACTTCAAGAAAAATGAGTTGGTTAATTTTCTGCAAAGCATTGGTGTTGATTTCGGCGCTGATTTAAATGCCTATACAGGTTTTGATGAAACAGTTTATATACTACCTATTCCCTTAAGTGACCCCAACAACTTTACCAAAGGATTGCAAATACTTCAAGACTGGGCAGGTGGAGTAACTTTTGACGGCAAACAGATCGACGATGAAAGAGGCATTATTCTGGAAGAAAGCAGATTGGGCAAGGGTGCAGAAGACAGAATGTTTCGCAAAATTTATCCGAAACAATATGCAGGATCCAAATATGCACAGCGTTTGCCGATAGGTAAAGACAGCCTTTTAAAAACCTTCAAGCACAGCGCTATCAAACGTTTTTATGCAGACTGGTACCGTCCTAATTTAATGGCAGTAATGGTTGTAGGTGATATAGATGTTGCTGCAACTGAAAAATTAATTCAGCAGTATTTCGGGGGATTAAAAAATCCCGCCAATCCAAGACCCCGCACATATGCAACAGTGCCAGCAAGAACCCAGCACGATGGAATAGTGGTTACAGATAAAGAAGCCACAAATTTTACGGTTGAATTGAATTATTCAACAGTAAAGACCCAACCTGAACTAACCATTGATGATTATAGAAAAAGCAGCATCATCAAGTCTTTGTTTACCAGCATGCTTAATCAGCGGATGAATGAGCTGGCCCAAAGCAGCAACCCTCCTTTTAGTTTTGCAGGAGGTAATTTCGGTTCTTACGCAAGAGGACACGAAGCTTTTAACGGATTTGCGGTTCCGGGTCCAAAAGGCCCCGACACTGCGCTTATGGCCATGCTCTCTGAGATTGAAAGAATTAAGAAGTTTGGCTTCACGCAGTCTGAACTGGAGAGAGCAAAAAAACAACAACTGGCAAGCATTGAAAGATCTTACAATAACAGAGACAAAACAGAGTCCAGTGTACTCGTGGAAGAATATATCAGAAACTTCTTACAACAGGAGCCTATTCCGGGAATTGAGAGAGAATTCAATTATAAGAACAGTCTAATGCCTGGTGTTCAATTAGCAGAAGTAAATGCACTGGCCAATGAACTAAAGAAAAACGAAAAACTGTTTGTTTCTGTACAGGGACCTGAGAAAAGCAATTTTACGTTACCCAATAAGGAGAAATTACTGGCTTCCATTCAAATGGCTGCCAATAGTCCTGTGAAAGCTTATGAAGAGAAAGCCATTGCCAATTCCTTGTTGGAAAAAACACCAGCAGCTGGTCAATTGCTAAGTGAAAAAAAGAACGAAGCGCTGGACATTACTGAGCTAACCTATAGCAACGGAACCCGCGTAATCATCAAGAATACCAATTTTAAACAGGATGAAATTATCCTGACCGGATTCAAAAAAGGAGGCATCAATGGATACGGAATAAACGATAAGCAAAGTGCAGCCTATGCCACTGCTGCCATTCAGCAGATGGGAATTGGTGCATTCAGTCCGGTTGATTTAAGAAAATTCCTTTCCGGAAAAATTGCCAATGCCAGTGTAGGTTTAAATGCTTTAAGCACAAGAGTAAATGGCAACAGCAGCATAAAAGACATGGAAACCATGTTTCAGTTGATGTACCTGAACTTTACCCAAATTAGAAAAGAGGAAAGTTTATTCAACAGCTGGAAGGAAAAAACAAAATCTCAGATCCAGTTTTTAATGTCAGATCCAACAACCGCATTCATCGACACCGTTTATAAAGTAATGTATGGCGGCAACCCATTGGCTCCTTCTGTTGTTCCCACTGCGGCTGACTTTGACCAGATTGATCTGAACAGAGCTATGGAAATTTACAGGGAGCAAACCAATGATGCAAGTGATTATACTTTTATAATGGTTGGAAATATTGATTTGAATACTGTAAAACCAATGCTGGCTACTTATATCGGAGGGCTTCCCTCTAAAGGGGCTAAGGGAGCATTCAAAGACAATGGTGTTCGTATTCTACCTGGTCAGAAAGAATTGAAGTTCTATAAAGGAAAAGAACCAAAGAGTTTTATTTTCCATGTATACGCCGGACCAGTAGCTTATTCAGAATCGCTGGCTTTGCATACCGAAATGCTATCAGAAATCCTGAATATCAAAATTATTGAGGAGCTCAGAGAAAAGATCGGTGGTATTTATGGCGGAGGCATCAATGGTTCCGTATCAAAATACCCTTACGAAGGATATACCATGGCATTGCAATTGCCTTGTGGTCCTGAAAACGTAGACAAATTAACAGCGGCAGCCAATGCAGAAATTGAAAAAATAAAGCAGCAGGGACCTGAACAGAAAGACCTGGATAAAGTAAAAAAATCCTTATTGGAAAAATACGCAGTGAATAGCAAGGATAACCGTTACTGGAGTAATGTACTTCAGGGTATTTACTTTTCTGAAAACGATCCGGAAAGAGTGTTGAATTATACAAAAATCGTAAATGAAGTTAGTATAGATGACATTCGTAAAGCGGCTGGACTGGTTCTTAACAATAATAATATTATTAATGCTGTGTTGTATCCGGAGAAGTAACTTTACTGCATGAATAAGCTGGTAAAAAAAGCGGGAAAGCATTTCTTTCATAGTATTGGCGCAAGCTCGGTATTGAACGAATTGCATTTCCGCTTCCAGCAAAGCAGACATTATTTTGGCAATCGCCAGATTAAAAAAAAATACAAGCGCTTTGTCTTTCCAGAAGACAGAGCGCTTTTTAATACCTTCCAGCTCAACTATCAACGGTATTTTGAAGACGGATTACTGGCTGCAAAAGAGCTCATAGAATGGAGTCAAATTCAACCTTCAGATCATCCCGTCATCCTCGACTGGGGTACAGGTACCGGCAGAATCATTCGCCACGTTCCTGCACTTTTGCCTAATACCGTATGTTACGGTGCAGATCTGGACGCATCAGGAATTGACTGGTGCAAAAAAAATATCGATGCCGTATTTTTTGATACCATCACTGATATATACCTACCCTATCCCTCTCAGTATTTCAATGCAGTCTGGGGAATTTCTGTATTCACTCATATTCCTTCACATGAAACAGCCCATTGGCTGGCAGAACTGCAAAGAATCATGAAAGACAATGCCATAGCCATTCTTACAACTCACGGCAGTAATTAT
>CALEST010000134.1 GCA_937907555.1 uncultured Sediminibacterium sp. | reverse complement strand
TGATGCCATCATTGCAAGAGTAGATTATTTAACCGCAACCGGAAAACTATAAACATATTAAAACCATAACAATGAGAAAATCAATATTTATACTACCTGTTACCGCTGCCATCATGGTCATCAGCAGCTGTGGTAATAAAAACACAGAAGGCAATGACCTGGCTTCTAAAAAAGCAGCTCTTGAAAAACTGAAATCAGAACAGAACAAGCTGGCAGATCATATTACTACTCTTCAAAATGAAATTAATAATCTGGATACTGCTTCTGCCGGAGCTACTGCCAAATTGATTGACATTACACCAGTAGGCAAATCAACTTTTGTACACTATATAGACCTTCAGGGAAATATTACCTCAGACAATATTTCTTATGTATCTCCCAGAATGGGCGGAGGACAAGTGAAAGCACTTTACGTAAAAAGAGGTGATCTGGTAACAAAGGGACAGCTGTTAATTAAACTGGATGATGCAGTTTTAAGACAGTCTGTTGTTGCCGCACAGAAATCTATTGAAACCGTAAAAAGTCAATTGAGTTTTGCCAAAGACCTTTATAACAGACAAAGCAATTTATGGAAAGAGGGCATTGGAACAGAAGTGCAATTGATTTCAGCTAAAAACAATGTGCAGTCTTTAGAAAGACAACTGGCAGCTGCAGAAGAACAGGTAAAAGTAACCGAAGAGCAGTTGCGCGCTACCAATATTGTTGCAGACGTTAGTGGTGTAGTGGACGAATTGAATGTAAGAGTGGGGGAAATTTTTGTTGGACTAGCTGGTGTTACTCCGCAGATAAAGATTGTGAATACACAAAACATGAAAGTGGTTACCCGCGTTCCGGAAAACTACAGCAATCGTATTAAAGCCGGATCGGTGAGCATTATCAGTTTGCCAGACCTGAATAAAGAAATCAAGGCAAATGTTTCAACTGCCAGCAGAAGTATTGATGCCAATACCAGAAGCTTTGATGTTGAAATAAAAATTCCTTACGATGCCAATATCAGACCCAACCAATTGGCTCAGGTTAAGTTTCAGGATTATGAAGCACCCAATGCCATTGCAATCAATGTAAACACCGTACAAACCGAAGAGAAAGGTAAATATGTTTATATAGCAGTACAGGAAGGAAAAAAACTGGTAGCAAGAAAGAAAATGATCACTGTAGGTGAATTCTACGGCAGTCTGATTGAAGTAAAATCTGGTTTAAGCGAAAGTGATTTATTAATCACTGAAGGATACCAGAATATTTATGACGGACAGGCTGTAAAGGTTTTAAGAAAATAAAAAATACTAGATATGAATTTCATAGAAGGCGTTGCCAAAAAATTCAAAGAATTTAAACCTACCAGCTGGGCCATTGACAACCGGACGGCTGTTTATGTGATCACGATATTGATTTCATTGTATGGATTAAATAAGTTCACCACCCTTCCCAAAGAGCAGTTTCCTGATATTGTGGTACCTACCATTTCTATCACTACTGTTTATTTTGGTAATTCACCCAAAGACATCGAAAACCTGGTTACCCGACCTATTGAAAAACAATTGAAAGGAATCAGCGGTGCCAAAGTGAATAAAATTCAATCCACTTCACAACAGGATTACAGTTTGATTGTGGTGGAATTTGATACAGATATTAAACCTGAAATTGCCAAGATTAAAGTAAAGGATGCAGTAGACAAGGCACAAACCGATCTGCCCAACGACTTAACTTCTTTGCCCAATGTGCAGGAGTTTTCCATCAGTGATCAGCCCATCATGTTCGTAAACCTGAGTGGAGACTTTGATGGCGTTAAGCTGAAAGAATACGCAGATAAACTACAGGATCGTTTTGAAGAACTGAAAGAAGTAAACCGTGCAGAAATTGTAGGTGCTCCTGAAAGAGAAATTCAAATTAATATAGATCCTGCAAAACTGGCTGCATCAAAACTAACTTTCAGAGACATTGAATCTGCCGTAAACCTGGAGAACAAGGATATCAGCGGAGGCTTGGTAGAAGTAGGAACCATGAAGCGCAATATCAAAATCAAAGGACAGTTCAGAACTGCCTATGATATGCAGCATATTCAGGTAAAGAATGTGAACGGAGCTCCTATTTATTTACAGGACGTTGCACAAATTATTGATACGGTTAAAGAAACCGAGAGCTATGCGCGCTTAGACGGAAAAAATGTAATTACCATCAATATTGTAAAAAGAGCAGGCGAAAACCTTATTAATACAGCAGATGGCATTAATAAGATTGTAGCGGACATGCAGAAAAGTGATGAGCTGCCTAAAAATTTGAAAGTTGTTATTACAGGCGACCAGAGCAAGGGCACAAAGACTTCCTTTAATGAATTGGTAAACACCATCATCATCGGATTTATCCTGGTATTGGTTATTCTCATGTTCTTTATGGGCGTTACCAATGCATTTTTTGTTGCCTTAAGTGTACCATTATCGGTTTTCGTTTCATTCATGTTTTTACCGTTGGGTGAATTCATAGCCGGTGGAGCCATTACCTTGAACTTCATTGTACTGTTTGCCTTATTGTTTGGTCTGGGTATTATTGTGGACGATGCCATTGTGGTAATTGAGAATACTCATAGAATTTATCAGAATGGAAAAGTAAAAATTGTACGTTCTGCCAAAGAAGCAGCAGGTGAAGTTTTCATACCGGTACTGGCAGGTACAGCAACCACATTAGCACCTTTCTTCCCATTACTTTTATGGAAGGGAATCATTGGTAAGTTCATGATTTACTTACCCATCATGTTAATCTTAACATTGGCTGCATCTTTAGTGGTTGCCTTCTTTATCAACCCGGTATTTGCGGTTAGTTTCATGAAGCCTGAAGGAAGAGAATATGAATCGCCCAAGAATGCCATATTCAAGCAATGGTGGTTCTGGGGAGCTATTATACTAGGCGTTTTATTCAACCTGGTTGGATGGCATGGAGTAGGAAACTTCCTGATATTCATGGCCCTCCTGGTGGTGTTGGAGAGATATGTTTTAAGAAATATCATTCATTTCTTCCAGGAAAGAGCATTGCCTGGTTTAATGAACCGTTACGAAAAACTATTACAATATATTTTAGTAAGAAAGAGACCAGTTTACCTTTTAATTGGCTTATTCATTCTTTTTCCAATCTCTTTATTCTTATTAATCCTTAGAAACAATCCCAAACCTTTCTTCCCCAGCGGAGATCCCAAATTTGTATATGTGTATTTGAAAATGCCAATTGGCACCAAAGCACAAACAACGGATTCTGTGCTAAGGGTACTGGAGAGCAGGGTATACAAAATCTTAGGAGATGATCAGCCTGGTAAGGAAGGAAGCATTGTTGAGAGTGTTATTTCAAACGTAGCTGTTGGAGCAAATAATCCAAGAGACAATAACAGAAGTACACAATCTCATTTAGGAAGAATTCAGGTGTCTTTTGTTGAATTTGAACAAAGACATGGAAAGAGCTCAGCTCCATTCCAGGATGAAATAAGAAAGCAGATGGTAGGTATACCTGGTGCAAGTATTGAAGTAAGACAGGAAGACGCAGGTCCTCCAACAGAACCTCCAGTAAACATTGAAGTAACTGGTGATAATTTTGATGCGTTGGCAAAAACAGCCATTCAGTTGTTGAATCACTTAGATACCAACCGCGTTGAAGGCATGCAGAGTTTAGGAATGGATATTGACTTAAACAATCCTGAAATCACGGTAAATATAGACAGACAAAGAGCATTGTCAGAAGGCGTAAGTACTGCACAAATTGGCTCTGAGTTAAGAACGGCTGTATTTGGTAAAGAAGTAAGCAAGCTTAAAGACGATGAAGATGAATACAAAATTCAACTTCGTTTTGATGCCAAATCGCGCAACGATATCAATGAATTGATGAATATGCGTATTGTATTCAGAGATTTCACTACTGGCGCAATTAAGCAGATTCCTTTAAGCAGTGTGGCAACCATTGAATACACCAATACAGCAGGTGGCGTAAAAAGAAAGAACCTGAAAAGAACCATCCAGATTCAATCTGCTGTAACGGATCCAAGTTTAACTCCGGAAATCAACAAAGCTTTGGCCAAGAAAATTGAAGAGTTTAAAGCAAAGACACAGATCCCGGCCGACATCACCATTAAACAAACTGGTGAAGGAGAGCAACAGGCGGAAACCAGTGCCTTCCTGGGAACAGCTTTGTTAAGTGCTTTATTAATTATCTTCTTGATTCTGGTATTACAGTTTAACAGTTTAAGTAAGCCTTTCATTGTATTAACAGAAATCTTCTTCTCTATTATTGGTGTATTCCTGGGTTATGCTTTAACAGGCATGAGTATGGCAACCATCATGGTAGGGGTAGGTATCATTGGGTTGGCTGGTATTGTAATTAAAAATGGTATCCTATTAATTGAGTTTACCGATGAATTAAGAGGCAGAGGATACAAAACCAGAGCAGCAGCCATTGAAGCCGGAAAAATCAGAATCATTCCGGTATTGTTAACCGCGCTGGCAACAATGATGGGTATGTTCCCTCTGGCCATTGGTTTTAATATCGATTTCGTTTCAATGTTCACTCATTTAGATCCTAAGATTTTTATTGGAGGAGACTCTGTGGTATTCTGGGGACCTTTGGCCTGGACCATTATTTTCGGATTGATTTTCTCTTTCTTCTTAACCTTAATTATGGTACCAAGTATGTACCTGATTTCTGAAAGATTAAGAAGACCAATGGAGAGATTCTATGGTACCAAGTATGTAGCATTATTTGGATTCACCGGACCACTGTTCTTCATTTTTGTTGGAATCATGTTCGCTGTAAAAAAATTACAGGGTAAAAAAGTGTGGATGGGAGAACAAAAAATTAATTTAGCTAAAAATTAAACCATGCAGAATCACGAAATAGACTATCGCATTTTTGGAGAGGAAATGCAGTTTGTTGAAGTTGAATTAGATTATAACGAAACAGCTATTGCAGAACCGGGTGCATTCATGATGATGGACGATGGTGTTATCATGGAAACCATGTTCGGTGATGGTTCACATCAAAACAACAGCATTTTTGGAAAGCTATTGAATGCCGGAAAAAGAATGTTAACCGGAGAGAGTTTATTCATGACTGCATTTACCAATGTGAACCATGGTAAGCGCAGGGTAAGCTTTGCCTCGCCATATCCTGGAAAGATAATTCCGCTGGATTTATCTCAGTACAACAATCGTATCATTTGTCAGAAAGATAGTTTTTTGTGTGCTGCCAAAGGAGTAAGCGTAGGTATTGAATTTCAACGCAAACTGGGCACAGGCTTATTTGGTGGGGAAGGATTCATCATGCAGAAACTGGAAGGAGATGGCATGAGTTTTCTACACGCCGGAGGGCATGTATTCAAAAGAGACCTGCATCCCGGAGAAACCTTGAAAATTGATACCGGATGTATTGTTGGTTTCACTTCCAGCGTTAATTATGATATTCAGTTTGTAGGGGGGATCAAGAACACCATATTCGGAGGCGAAGGTTTATTCTTTGCCACCCTGTCCGGACCAGGAACTGTTTGGATTCAAACCTTACCAATTAGCCGATTGGCAGGCAGAATTCTACAATACGGTGTAGGACCCAGAAAAGAAGAAGGAAGTATTCTAGGAGGATTGGGCAACCTGCTCGACGGAGACGGTAGATGGTAACTAAACTTCCTGAACAGGAATAATTCCATTTTTAATAGCATACAGGATTAAGCCGGCCGAATTTTTCGAGCCGGTTTTTTCTTGCATGGACTTTCGGTAAGACTCTACGGTTCTGCTGCTCATGCCCAACCGTTCAGCAATTTCCTTGCTGGTTAATTGAGCTGCCAACAACTCTAGTATGTTTTTCTCCTTGTCCGTAAAAATCGGTTCGGATATTTTTACATGTGGATGAAAACGTTTGGCTTGAATCAA
>CALEST010000133.1 GCA_937907555.1 uncultured Sediminibacterium sp. | reverse complement strand
TAAACAATCATTATCAGCCCCGTTACAAGGTTCCTGACGAAAAGGAAAAAGTAGTAAAAGAGCTGAAGCAAATGGCTAAAAAAGCCGATGAAGTATGGCTGGCATCGGATGAGGACCGCGAAGGAGAAAGCATCAGCTGGCACCTGGCAGAAGTACTGGGGTTAGACCCACGATCTACAAAAAGGATTGTTTTTCATGAAATTACCGCCCCTGCAATTAAAAAAGCAGTAGACAATCCGCGCTTGATCAATATGAATCTGGTGAATGCCCAACAGGCAAGAAGGGTATTGGATCGTTTGGTGGGATTTGAACTGAGTCCTGTTTTATGGCGCAAAATAGGCATGCAAAGAAGCCTGAGTGCAGGAAGGGTCCAGAGTGTGGCCGTACGATTAATTGTAGAAAGAGAGCGAGAAATCAATCAGTTTATTGCAGAAAGTTCCTATAAGATTGAAGCGATATTTAAAGCCACTGATATCAATGGGAAACCCGTGCAATTTAAAGCGGAAGGACCTGGCAGATTACATACAACTGAAGAAGCCAGCGCTTTTCTGGAGAGTTGTAAAAACGCAAAATATACGGTTAAGGATATTCAGGTAAAACCCGGAAAAAGAACGCCTGCAGCCCCTTTCACTACTTCTACCCTTCAGCAGGAAGCTTCCAGAAAAATGGGATATAGTGTAAGCAAAACCATGTTAATTGCTCAGAAACTATACGAAAGTGGTAAAATCACTTATATGCGTACAGATAGTATTGCATTGAGTGAAACGGCATTAGGGGATATCCAGAACGAAATCAATAAAAGCTATGGTTCTAAATACCATCAGCCCCGTAAATTCAAAAATAAAAACGAAAGTGCTCAGGAAGCGCACGAAGCCATCCGTCCTACTTATATGAGTAATCATACGGTAGAAGATGAAGAATGTAAGCGATTGTACGAACTCATTTGGAAAAGAACCATTGCTTCTCAAATGAGCGATGCAGCTTTTGAAAAAACAACGGCTAAAATTGAAGTAAGCACGAATCACGAAATGCTTACTGCAACCGGAGAAGTCATGCAATTCGATGGGTTTTTGAAAGTATACATGGAAGGCAAGGACGAAGAAGACGAGGAAAGTACAGAAGGTATGTTACCTCCTATTAAAGTGAATGAAGTGCTTGATTTTCAGTATATGAATGCAAGCGAAAAATTCACAAAGCCTGCAGCCAGATATACCGAAGCTTCCCTGGTAAAAAAACTGGAAGAATTAGGGATTGGAAGACCTTCTACCTACGCTCCTACCATTTCTACCATCATGAAAAGAAACTATGTAGAAAAAAGGGACAAGGAAGGAATCAGAAGAGCGGCTACCATATTAAAGCTGACTGCCAGCAACGATATTGAAAAAGAGATTATTCAGGAAAATACGGGTGCAGAAAAAGGAAAATTATTCCCTACCGATCTGGGAATGGTGGTTACAGATTTTCTAAAACAACACTTTAACAAAGTGATGGACTTTGGCTTTACTGCCAAAATAGAAGCAGAATTCGATGAGATTGCAGAGGGTAATTTAAAATGGAATAATATGATTGATGGTTTTTATAAACCCTTTCATGAAACCATTGAACATACCCTGGAAAATGCAGAGAGAGCCAAGGGCGAAAGAGAACTGGGTATTGATGCTTCAACCGGTAAAAGAGTAATCGCCCGCATGGGCAGATATGGTCCCATGGTTCAAATTGGAGATACCAGTGATGAAAATGAAAAAGCCCGTTTTGCAAAATTAAAACCTTCTCAAAGCATTGAAACCATAAGCATGGAAGAGGCAATGGAATTATTTTCATTGCCAAGAACATTGGGTGAATACGAAGGTGCAGAATTGTCTGTGAATCTGGGCCGATTTGGTCCTTATATTAAATTAGGGGAACAATTCATTTCTATTCCCAAAGGCGAGGACTTGCATGAAATGGATTTAAACAGAGCCATTCAGTTAATTAAAGAAAAACAGGAAGCCGATGCCCCAATTGCATTTTACAATGAATTACCGGTAACAAAAGGCAAAGGAAGATTCGGACCATTCATTAAATGGAACGACTTATTTATTAATATTCCCAGGGCTTACAATTATGATTCCTTAAGTGCCCAGGACATCAATGAATTAATTGAAAAGAAACTGGAGAAAGAAGCCAATCGTTTTATTCAACAATGGCCATCAGAAAAAATTGCCATTGAAAACGGACGCTGGGGTCCATTTATTCGCTTCCAGAAGAAAATGCTGAAACTGGGGAAACTGGCAGACGGAACCAAGCCCACTGCAGATAGTCTGTCTCAGATTAGTCTGGAAGAAGTAAAAAAAATGATCGAAGATCAGTTGCCGGGTGCTTTCACTAAAAAAACAGCAGCCAAGAAAGCTGCGCCCAAAAAGGCGGCTGCTAAGAAAGCTGCTACCAAGAAAGCCACAACAAAAAAAGCTAGCCCTAAAAAAGCTACCCCTAAAAAAGCTGCGAAGTAAAGGAACAAAACCTTTCGTCAGTTATTGGAATGGCTGCCAGCAATTGCAAATTTTAGTTATAGCAAATATTATCACCATAAAAAACTCCGACGTAAATCGGAGTTTTTTTTTAAAATATTGCCTTGGCAGATATAAGTGCCTTTATAAATTTTTACATTGTTTAATGCCTGCTGCAAAAGTACAGGTTAAGCCCTGCCCATTTCTCTCAAGAAACGTACATGCGCCACCACTGCTCTTCTCATGGTAGGATATTCAATATACTGCAATTGATATTCCTGACAAACCTTCTTTACAATTTCACTGATAGCAGGATAATGAACGTGAGATATCTTAGGAAACAAATGGTGTTCAATCTGGAAATTAAGACCACCCACTAACCAGCTGATCAATTTATTATTGGTAGCAAAGTTGGCAGTAGTTTTTATCTGGTGGGCTGCAAACTCATCCGGCAATCGATGCGATTCAATGTCTGCTACAGGGAATTCTGTGTGTTCAACCGTGTGCGCCAACTGGAAAACAATACTCAGTACAAAACCGGCAAACAAACTCATAGTGAAAAATCCAATCATCCAGTTTACCCATCCTACAACGGCAACCGGAATAACAATGAATACTGCTGCATGGTAAACTTTAACCGCCCAGAATTCTATATGATCAGAAACACTCATTTTCTTTAATGGAACGTTTCCGATTTTTTGAGTGAAATATTTTTTATAGTCTGTAAAGAAAATCCAGAATACATACAACAACATGTATAAAACCCAGAAATATAAATGCTGAAAACGATGCGCCTTCATTCTTTTCTGAGTTGGTGCCATACGCATTAATATGCCCACTTCAATATCATCATCCACACCATCAACATTGGTAAAACTATGATGGATCATATTGTGTTTCATGTTCCACATAAAGTGATTGGCTCCTAATAAGCTGATAGAAGAAGCGGCAATTTTATTTACCCATCGGTTGGTGCTAAAACTACCATGACTGCCGTCGTGCATAACATTGAAGCCAATACCAGCCACTAAACCACCTAAAATAATGCATTCAGTTACTGCAAAATACCAGGCAGGGGTAAAAAACACCAGATGGGTGTAAACAATTACAAAAGCAATAACCATAATAATTGCCTTGGTAAATAACTTGGGGGTTCCTGTTGCATCAATGCCACGTTCATCAAAATAGGCCTGAACTCTTTTCTTTAACTCTAAATGAAGGGATTGCTTAACAGCGGGAAATTTGGGGATAGTAAATGTACTCATTCAAAAAAATTGATAATCTCAAAGGTAGAATTTAACGGTCAATAACGACTGTTAATATTACTAATTTACAGAGAAAATGACAATGCAACGACAGACTGTTTAAATTATTATGTTACAAATTCAACATATATCCACAAGGTTTGAATAACTTCTCCTTGACCTTTTCACAAAAATGAATTTAGTTTGATATTGAATAGAAGCAATTATGCAGGAGACCAAAGAATTAAATGCCCTGTTTACCCTTATAGACGATCCGGATGAATTAGTCTATTCCAGTGTTACAGAAAGACTGGTAGCTTATGGGAAACCGGTTATACCGAATCTGGAACATCTTTGGGAAACCACGCCCAATCAGGCAATTCAGGAAAGAATTGAGATGATCATTCATCGCCTGCATTTTACCGATTTACAACAGGATTTATCTGAATGGAAAAACAGTGCTTGTCCGGATTTGCTTTTCGGGGCTCTGTTGGTAGCGAAATTTCAATATCCGGAATTACAGACCACTCCGGTTATTCAGGACATTGAAAAAATCAGAAGAAATGTTTGGCTCGAATTAAATAGCTTTTTAACGCCGCTGGAACAAGCAAATGTATTAAGCAGCATTATCTACAATTACTACCATTTAAAGGGAATTGAGTTAAAGTATGATAATCCGGATGAATTCTTTCTACATAAAGTACTTGAATCCAAAAAAGGGAATGCCATTGCCAATAGTATTATCTATCAGGTAATCTGTGAGAAACTGGAAATCAATGCCAGGCTGATTCAGATTCCCAAACAATCCCTGATTGCCTTCTTTCACTCTGATACGGATTTTAATGACAGCACTCAATACTACAGAGACCAGATACATTTTTTTATTGATGCCACAAATGGGCAGGCCTATTCTCACAATGACATTGAGACTTATCTGAAGCGTTTGGGTAAAACGGCAGAAACTGACTACTTAAAAACAAGAACCAACAAAGCTATTATAGGCAAGTTGA
>CALEST010000132.1 GCA_937907555.1 uncultured Sediminibacterium sp. | reverse complement strand
TCAAAAATAGCGGAAAGCCTTGGTTTGGCTATCCGCTATACTGTAAAAGCTTTGATAAGAAAAGGCTACTCGTATAATTCACCGTGTGAGAGATCGTATTCACCCTTCATGGCATAATAGCCGAAAATCACCAAACCAATGGCGATGGGCGTAAAGATGGTGATGATGATGATCCAGGGCAGATACACATCCTGCGTAGGGTTTTCTGCAATCTTCTTCGATGCTTCATAGATGAGGAATGTAATGGCAGCCGGACCAAGCAGCATCCATACAGGGCCTAATAACCTTTTAATCGCGTTCATATTGTCTGATTAAGTTGATGATGTTTTATTCGTGCACATACACATTATGTTCGTCGCTTACGTCTGTATCAATCTTATTGCTTAAGTACAATGTGCCGATTACTAAGCACACAGCAGCAATGGCAATAGGATACCACAGGCCCGCTAATGGATCACCGGATGGATTAGCGCTAGTCTTAGTGTACTCATAAATCAAGGTTCCGATAAAAGGCACCAAACCACCAAATACACCATTACCAATATGATAAGGCAGACTCATGGATGTATAACGAATCTTGGTGGGGAACAACTCCACCAAAAAAGCCGCGATCGGTCCATACACCATCGTTACAAAAAGTACGAGGATGAAAATGTAGCCAATCAATTTCCAACGATAGCTCTCCGCAAGCGTAATGGATTTCTTGAGATCAGTTTTAATGACATGATCAGGATCGCTCACTGATACAATAGCTGTCTTTACCTCTTTGTAAGTAGAGCCATCAGTAAACACTTTGGTGGTAGTACTTACTTTTTTGAGTTTAGTAGCATCAACTGCGTCGGGCGTTTCAACAGTAGCTAATTGCGTGTTGGCAACAATTTCTGTTTTCTTTTTAATATCGGCCATTTCATACATGGCATTAAAAATGGGCCGATAAGATACAATCGCTACCAGCATACCCACCATCATGATAATCTTACGCCCGATCTTATCGCTCAACGCACCAAAGACTACAAAGAATGGCGTAGCTAATAAAAGACCAATACCCATCCAAGTATTCACCTGCACATCATTGATATTGCAGGTTTTGAGCAGGAAAGTTTGCGCGTAGAACTGTCCAGTATACCAAACAACTCCTTGTCCCATGGTAGCACCAAACAATGCTAGCAAAACCATGCGTAGATTGGTTTTATGCCCAAAGCTTTCTTTTATCGGATTCACTGAAGTCTTGCCTTCTTTCTTGAGTTTGCTGAACATGGGCGACTCTTGCATCTTCATACGAATCACAATGGACACAATCACCAAGAGAATACTGAGCAGAAATGGTAAGCGCCAGCCCCAATCATTGAATGCTTCTGATGACATAGACTGACGCGTGATGAGAATAACACCCAACGATACAAATAAACCCAAGGTAGCCGTGGTTTGAATCCAGCTGGTGAAATAACCTCTTCGATGTTCCGGTGCATGTTCTGCCACATAAGTTGCAGCACCTCCATATTCACCACCTAGTGCAAGCCCTTGTACCAATCGCAATAACAACACCACGATCGGCGCCCACGCAAAGTTTTCATAACTCGGTATCAAACCAATCAGAAAAGTGGAGCCGCCCATCAATACCAATGTGAGGAGGAATGTATACTTGCGACCAATGATATCGCCCAAGCGACCAAAAACCAAAGCACCAAAAGGTCTTACGATAAAGCCTGCAGCGAAAGTGGCTAAGGTTGACAAAAATGCCGCAGTAGGATTGGTTTGCGGAAAGAATTTCTCCGATATAATCACTGCTAAAGAGCCAAAAATGTAGAAATCATACCATTCAATTAATGTACCTACAGAAGAAGCTCCAATCACACTCCATATACCTTTTTCTACCGGCTTATCTGGGTGATGTTTGTTTACTGCCATACAATCGCTTTCGGTTATCGGCATAAGTTACAGCATGTAAATGATTTCTATTTCATCATTACTAAAATAGGCTTTGCCAATAGGTATTTCTGTCCGTACTTAGTAGACCTAATTCGAGTGTATGTCATACCCTTATCAGATCAAGAGTCTGGACGATTACCGTCAGCAATATCAAGCGAGTATAGATGACCCCGCAGGTTTTTGGGCAGGTATTGCCGAACATTTTCAGTGGAAACGCAAATGGGATACGGTACTGGATTGGAACTTCAAAGAGCCCAAGATTGAATGGTTCAAAGGTGCCAAGCTGAACATCACAGAAAATTGTCTTGACAGACACTTAGAAAAGTATGGCGATTATCCCGCGATTATCTGGGAACCCAATGATCCGGAGGAACACCACCGCATTCTTACCTATAAAAAACTACACGAGAAAGTTTGTCAGTTTGCGCATGTGCTTAAGAACAATGGTGTACAGAAAGGCGATCGTGTGTGCATTTACATGGGCATGATACCTGAGCTGGCAATTGCTGTATTGGCTTGTGCAAGAATTGGAGCTGTACACTCAGTGATCTTCGGTGGCTTTAGCGCACAGAGTATTGCAGATCGCTTGTATGATGCGCAAGCAGCGTTCATCGTTACCTGCGATGGTGCTTATCGCGGACAAAAAGATATCCCGCTCAAGAGTGTGATTGATGACGCATTGATTGGCAACAGAACAGTGAAACGCGTAATTGTATGTACCAGAACACGCACACCGGTTTCCATGATCAAAGGCCGTGATGTGTGGTGGGAAGACGAGATCAAAAAAATTGAAACGTTAGGCTTGCACGATTTTGAAGCAGAGCCCATGGATGCAGAAGATCCTTTGTTCATCTTATATACATCCGGCTCAACTGGCAAACCCAAAGGCGTGGTGCATGCATGCGCTGGATACATGATCTATACCAACTACACATTTGTAAACG
>CALEST010000131.1 GCA_937907555.1 uncultured Sediminibacterium sp. | reverse complement strand
TATGTAATTCATAAATGATTTCTGTTAAGAAATAAATAAATGAAGCTTACTTTTTCATCTTCAGTTTGGTAGCAACGTGCTGCCCAACTTTCTGACCAATGTCGGTACTGATGATACAGGAATTGTGAAAATGCAATCCACCGTAAAAGCGAGCCCAGTTGTTTTCTTCGGCCGCGTGTCGGAATGATTTGAAGCTCCTGTTGGCAATGCCAAATTCCAATTCGGTTGAATCGGTATAGGCAAAATTATCCCCGTAAACACTGGTTAATGCTTCTGCGGCTGCAGAAGAAATGGTGGAGTGTCCACAAGTATATTCAGGGAATGCAGGTGTTTGCAAATAAGGTCTCCAATTAATATCGATATATTGATTGATAACAGTTTCCGGACGCACGGTATTGTATTTGTATTTTACATACCAGCATTGTATAAACGCATCAAATAGCGCTATAGCGGTTTTAGCCGTTGCATAAATGGTTTCAGGATAATCAGACTTGGCCTGCTTGGCTGCAATACCTACCACACCCATCCAGTGACCAGAGGGGGAGAATTTTTTACTGCCAAACATTACATGCCCTGTAACATTCATTTTGAATGGATTGTCGTCCCAGAACTCGGCAATATGCTTTTGTTCAGGCGTTAAACTATCAACCGCATTTTTGATAGCCATTACTTCCTGATAATATTTGCTGTTCTTGTCTTTTATATTGAAAGTGGGTGGAGGAGCAGGCTCAAAAATACTGGCACTGTCAATGGCCATGGTCCTGATTTCCATCCAATGCGGCTCCGCTGCAGTTGCATACATAGGAGGGGTTGGTACCCATCTGCCCGGCTCATCGGTTACCGTATATTTTTCGGCACCTCTGGTTTCCAGATAATTGTCTTTTTTACTCCAGCGTATGATAGCTGCGCTAACACTGTCTGCAAATTCCCTGGAAGCCGCTTCTACTTTTTTGGATAAGCCTTTTTTACGCGCTACTGTTAAAATACTGTCTTCGTAGGCTCTCATGCTCCCTTCTGGAAAAGTTACCGACTCTCCTACTTTCATATAAGACAATAGTGCTGCCAGGTGCCAGTCTGCATCCGGTTGAATTGCGGGCAACTGCAATGGCGATAATCCATTTAACTGTCCGCCCAGTGACTCGTACTTTTGCGGATTAGCCGCTGCCATCACTTCGTATGCCGCAATAGCAGCATAGGCATAGTTTCTTGCAGCAACCATTGGTGGGAAATTATTTCCCATCACAACCGTATTCAGTTCATGGACTGTATGGCTATATAAAAGTGGATCGTGTAAAAAAGTTTTATACTCGGTATTCGTACTACAGGCCTGAAGGGCAATTACAAATATGCCCAGCACCGCGAAGCGCTTCAACATAAACAGTTCAATTATAAAAATGAAGGAAATATACAATGCTTAATATGCCAGCATCAGGCTTGCGGTGGTCTTTCCAATGCGTTTGCGTAATCAGAAGTGCGTACCAATGGGTTTTCAATCATCAACTCCCTCGACATGTCTCCATTACGAAACTGCCAGGTAAAGCAATGGTCACCCGTGAAGTCTGACAATGAGAACTTTAGTACTATATGCTGATTAGTAGAAGATTCTTTTTGAGAAGTGCTGTTAAAATTAGCAGCCAGGTTCATAAACTGATCTCTGGCATTTCTTAATCCGATTTTTTCAATATTGGGAACGGCCAATAATTCCAATGAGTCTTTAAAGAAACGACGTTTAACAAAATGATAGGTTATTCCGTTGATTTCAACATCACCGCTAGCACTTTCAAATTCCTCGCTATTGGGACCGTAAGGGGTACTGGCGGCTACTTTCAGGTGTATCAGATTGGCTTCATCGTATTGATCCTGATAAAGGCTGGCCTGGAATTGCCTGTCTGACCTGTTTTCAAGGAAGCTCAAAAGAAGGTTGTAGCCCCCCCAGCTAAAGAGCAGCAAACACAGGGACAGTATGGTTAAACCCTTTTTCAACTCCCTAAAAATAGTATTTATTTTTGCAATGCAAAAGATTTAATTTTAATTTTTTATACTCATTTAAACGACAGCACGGATATGAAAAAAGGATTGTACGTATTAGTCCCGGTATTGTTTTTTATTGGTGCATCTTACCTGCTTCCTTCCCAGAAACCCACTACGGAAACCGTTTCAGTTGCGATGCCAGTGGATGCAATAACCCGGGTAATGACGAATTCCCAGGAATGGGCCAAATGGTTCCCCGGCAAAAAAGTAAATGACTCCACTTATAATTACTACGATAATCCTATTACCATTCACAAAGTGTTGATGAACGGATTTAAAGCCACTATCATCAATGATGGGATGGAAGTGTCCCTTGATTTCAGTTTTATTGCAGACTATAATGCCAAAACCAGCTTTACCCTGAATACGGTAATGAAACTATCCAACAACCCATTCCTGCGCTTCAAGCAATTTCTTCAGCTGAACAGTGCGGAAGACGATAGCAAAAGATTGTTGTATCAGATTCAGGATTATTTTTCAGATGTGTCCAAGGTTTACGGCTATCCTATTGAAATGCAGAAAGTGCCTAACTCTTCCTATGTTTCTGCCAAACAGACTTATGATCACGAACCAAGTACCGATGAGATTTACGCCCTGATTGATGAAGTAAATGAATTCATTGCTGGTGTTGAAGTAAAAATTGTGAACTACCCTATTCTGAATGTTTTCAAAGAAGATTCTTCCAGCTATACTGCCATGGTTGCTGTTCCCACAGAAAGGGATATTCCTTCTAGCGGAAAGTTCATGTTAAAAAACATGATGCTGGGCAATGTGGTGGTATGTGAAGTAACCGGAGATAAAACAGTCATTCAAAAATACAACGAAGCCGTTAAGAATTATGTGCAAGACCATCGTAAAGTTAGTCCTGCCATATCTTTTGAGAGATTAATTACCAACAGAAGAACCATCAGGGACAGCACCAAATGGAGAACCACCATTAATTATCCGGTGTTTCAATAATTTGTAAAGCACCATTGTTCTTCGCAAGTACATAACAAACTTCTTTGCCAATAAGAATGGGCATTGCTCTTCTTACTTCCCCCTTGATGATCAGTCCGGGTAATTGCATGGCTGTGAATTGCGGAAAGGGCTGTTGAGATTGTTTGTTTTGTTTTTCTGTTGCCATTCCAGATTGTTCAACCTTCAATAAAGTGCCGAAATTCGCATCCTGTCTGCCAATTTCAATGTTGTTGTAACCAAAATTACCAAGCAACAAAGCCCCGTTGGTGATGGGCACCACAGCACGAATATTACTGAACTGTGCCGCAGCAGGCAATGGTTTGGCACTGTATTTTCCTTTGCCCTCGTTTACCATTACCATACTCGCCATTTGTGTCGCTTCCAGTTTTGTAGCGGCTGCCAGTTTTTCTTTTCCAAAGAGTTCATTTAAAGAAGCTTTGGCAAAATCTTCCGCGTATAAAAACTGCTTCTTTAAAACAGGCAATGATTTTTCCAATTGTATTTTACTGGCAAAAGGCATTTCCTTTCCCTGCAAATAATAAGTAATCACCTGCTCCATTCTTCCGTTATTGTCGTAATCGTTCAGGTACATGCGAACAGGTTCCGCTTCACTCGCTTTCAGGCGACTGTTCAATCCAAAGTTCCCTGCCAGTATATCCTGGTCTCCGTCATTGTCAATATCCATCAACGTAATGGATTGCCACCATCCTTTCTGATTCAACAAGGTCTGCTTTACAAACTGATTGCCCTTTCGGATAAAAGCATCTACTGTTCCCCATAAAGAACAGATCAAAATATCTTTTTTGCCATCCTGATTAATGTCGGCCAATAGGGCATCGGTAATCATACCCGGATTCAACAAGTCTTTGGTATACTTTAGGGTCTGGTCTTTGAAATTTCCATTTCCATCGTTCTCCAACAAATACGTTCGGGGAGCAATACCATATTTCCAGGGTTCTACCCTACCTGTTATTAACAGATCTATATTTCCATCTCCATTAAAATCTTCTGCAAGAATTCGGCTCTGAGTAGTATATATACCAGAGAAAGCATCCGCTTTTCTGGACAATATTCCTTTTCCGTTATTCAGGTATAACAGGGGCAATAAATGCTGATCTTCCCCATAGTATTCATTTCCGCCGCTGGCAATGATTAAATCTTTATGGCCGTCCTTATTTACATCTGCCCAGACTGCATCTGCATTTTCCCACATGGAATCGAGCAGTAAGGCCGGCTGTGGCAATGGTTTAAAAGTTCCGCCTGCCTGTTGAACAAACACTGCATTGTGCTGAGTTTTGGAAGCTCCTACAAATACATCGTCCAGTCCATCTCCATTGATATCGGCAATGGCCAATGCCGGACCCTCTGCTGATGTCATATGTGGAATCAGGGGTTCTCTGTCGAATTCATTGAATGGATTTTCTTTGTGCTGATAGTTTAATTGTGTGGCTGCAGTTACATCAGCCAATACTGGCTTATTAGAAATGGAGCTCTCTTTAAAATTTCCCTGTTGATTCAAATTAGATAACTGAAGGGCATGCTCCTGATAATCAAATTTAGGCAGACCTTGCTGATAACGAATTGAGCTGTTTTGTCCTGACTTTATTGTTAAGCGCTGATAAGTTTGATCGGGCCAGATAAGAATGGCAGAGTCTGGTTGAATATTATCTAACCCAATATGCATCGGAATTTGCATACTCGATAAAAAGCCATGCACGGGATAGTTCTCATAAGTGTATAGCGCGTCCTTTGCATAGATCATCAGCTTTGCTCCTACTGCCATAGTATTTTCCGGACTCCCCGTTAAACTGATTGTTGCATAATTGGGTTGAACCTTTTTGAGCTGATTGGTATTGTTCTCATAAATTAAAACCGGATCATTGATATTGTTTACTACAATGTCCAAATCTCCGTCGTTGTCTAAGTCGGCATACACTGCTCCGTTGGAAAAGCTGTTGGGATTTTTTTCAATAGCCTGGGTTATATTATTAAAACTGAATTCACCCTGGTTCTGAAAAAACTGATTGGGGATTTTAATTTCAGGGAACTGATTAATCAAGGTTAAATCCTTGCTTTCTAAACTATTGCTTTTTAGCTTTTCCTGTAAGGCTTCACCGGATACAAAATTGATATAATCAATATCGTTCATTCGCTTGGGTATCCCGTTCGAAACAAAAAGGTCTTTCTTTCCATCATTGTTAAAATCCATCCACAAGGAAGCCCAGCTCCAGTCTGTGGCATGAATGCCTGCATACTGACCTACTTCACTGAATTGGCCATTGCCACGATTGTATTGCAAATTATTTCTGGCATATTGATGCGTGTAACCGAATGCCAGTTTGTTTTGGAAAATATTGTAGTCGTCTTCGGACAATGATCTTCTGAGCATATACGATTCATACGGCAACATGTCCATGGAAACGATGTCGGGAAGTCCGTCGTTGTTGGCATCTGCCACGTCTACGCCCATGGAGAACTGACTGGTATGCATCATGGCTTCCCTGCCTTTCTCTTCAAATCCCCCTTTCTGGTTATTGATATAGAGATAATCATTTTCATGAAAATCATTGCCTACATATATATCCGGCCATCCATCTACATTGATGTCTGAAACAGCTACGCCTAATCCGTAACCAATTTTAGATCCGTTGATTCCAACCGTGGTAGTTATATCCGTAAATTTTACGGTTACTATACCTGCTTCGTTTTTCTGCGTATCGTTGCGATAAAATTTCTGACCCGCCAATGCATCAAATGTATTTTCAAAATTCTTACGGGGTGCATAGTTCCCGTCGTGATTAACAGAATGGTTCAGTAAAAATACATCCAGGTCTCCGTCTCCGTCGTAATCTAAAAATGCGGCCTGTGTGCTAAAGCCCGAAAAGTCCAGTCCGTATTCGGCTGCCTGGTCTTTGTATTGTGGTATGCCATCTTTGGTTATTCCCGTGCAAACCAGTAATTGATTCTTTCCTTTCAATACTTTGTAATTGCCCACCCTGCACACATAAATATCGAGCAAGCCATCGTTATTAATATCCACCACCGACACCCCTGTACTCCAGGCACCATCATTGGGTATCTGTGCTGCAGTTGTAACGTCTTTGAATTTCATTAACCCTTTGTTCAGAAAAATCCGGTTACCGTTTTGATTGGCGGCAAAAAACAAATCGATTTTGCCATCCTTATTAA
>CALEST010000130.1 GCA_937907555.1 uncultured Sediminibacterium sp. | reverse complement strand
TGAAAGCATCCCCTATACATGAAGTACTGGTTGAGAAAGCAGTATTGGGCTGGAAGGAATATGAGCTGGAGCTATTAAGAGATGTTAATGATAATGTAGTCATCATTTGTACCGTTGAAAATCTGGATCCGATGGGGGTTCATACAGGTGACTCTATTACGGTTGCACCTGCCATGACCCTTAGCGACACCGCATTTCAGGAAATGAGAAATAAAGCCATCCTGATGATGCGTTCTTTGGGCAATTTTGCCGGAGGTTGTAACGTACAGTTTGCCTTAAACCCGGCAACTGAAGAATTAATAGCGGTTGAAATCAACCCAAGAGTAAGCCGTTCTTCTGCACTGGCTTCCAAAGCAACCGGATATCCCATTGCCAAGATTGCAGCAAAACTGGCTATCGGATACTCCCTGGATGAATTAAAGAATCAGATTACCAAAACTACTTCTGCTTATTTTGAACCGGCACTGGATTATGTAATTGTAAAAGTTCCCCGTTGGAATTTTGACAAATTCAAGGGCGCGAATGACACCCTTGGTCTTCAGATGAAGAGTGTAGGTGAAGTAATGGCCATTGGAAGAAGCTTCCCTGAAGCTTTACAAAAAGCCTGTCAGAGTCTGGAAAATGAAGCAGTAGGTCTGGGTTATTATGGAAAAAGTCTAATGAAAAGCGAGGAACTGGTAGAATATATAAAAACCCCGAAATGGGACAGAATCTTTAGAATCAAAGATGCGCTAATGCAGGGTTCTACCGTTAAATCCATTGCTCAGGCAACAGGTATTGACCGCTGGTTCCTGTTTCAGATTCAGGAAATCTGCAATATAGAAAAAGCCATTGCCACCCATACTTTAGATAGTTTGCCAGCTGATTTATTGAAAGAAGCTAAGAAAATGGGCTTCGGAGACCTTCAGATTGCCAGAATACTAAGCGGTAATAGTCATGAAGACGAAGTATACGAAAAGAGGAAACAATTGGGTATTACCCGTGTGTATAAAATGGTAGACACTTGCGCTGCTGAATTTGAAGCACAAACTCCTTACTTCTACAGCACTTTTGAAGGGTAGAACCTAACCGATTTGCTTAAAAATTTATACCACCTGGTTGGTAGTATTACTGCCATTGAATGGCATTAACTTTGTATATGCTATCTATTAATTTTTAAGTAATTCATGAGCAAGGCTTCCCAACAGGTTTTTCAAACCAATAATCCAAGCAGATGGCAACGATTCAAATGGTCGTTCCGTATTTTGCTGTTCTTATTGGTGATTGCACTGATTGCTGTAATTATTGCATTGCGGACCGCCTACACTCCCACCGTACCTATTCTTCAAAGTACTGTTTTTAAACAAATCTTAGTAGACGACTATAGCCCGGACTCTTTAGCGAAAGAGTACCAGGGTTTCAGAAAATTCATAGATGATAAATGGGCTGCAGGAAATGGTTGCGGTCAAAACTATAGCGCTATTCGTCTGTCCAATTCAAAATTCTTCAGCGATTCCTTAGGAATAAGGGCTGCATTTTATGTAGACTGGGACCCACAGGCTTATTTCTCTCTCAGAAGAAATATTCAAAAATTAAATCTGGTTGTACCCGAATGGATGTTTTTTGACCCTAAGGGAGACTCCATGGTCATTAGAAAAGACAAGAGAGGATATGATCTGATTAAGAATGCCAAAGGGCTAAGGGTCATGCCCATGCTTACCAACAATGTCAATGGCAAATGGGATGGAGAAGTAGTCCGCAGAATTATCAATGATCCGGTTAAAAGTGAAAAGCTAATCAGTGATTTATACAAATGGATAAGATCTGAAGGATTCACAGGCATCAATATAGATTTTGAAGCACTGGTTGAAAAAGACAACCGTGTGCTGACCAGTTTCTTAAAAAAACTGACTGCAAAGTTTCATCAGGGGGGATTGCTAACTTCTATTGATGTTATGCCCTTTAATGATGATTATGATTATAAGGCACTGGCAGAAAATACAGATTATATTTTTTTAATGGCTTACGATCAGTACACATCCAGCACAAAGCCAGGACCCATCAGTGGGCAGAAATGGATTGAAGCCGCTGTAGACCAGATTGTAAAAAAAGTTCCCATACCCAAACTGGTACTCTGTATTGCCGGATTTGGGTATGATTGGCCAAAAGGAGGGGAAGGATCTGATTTAACTTACCAGCAGGCTTTGAGTATTGCAAAGGAAAATGGCAGTAAGATTACTTACGATAATGATTCCTACAACCTTTATTTTTCGTATAAAGATAAAGCAGGGCATGAAAGAGATGTTCATTTTACCGATGCTGCCACCAACTTTAATGCCCTGAGATTTTCTACCGAATATGGTTTGGCCGGAACTGCTTTATGGAGAATGGGAAGTGAGGATAGTCGCTTGTGGGACTTTTATCATTTACCCATGAACAAAGCCTCAGTTCAGAAATTCAATTTTGAGGAATTTACAAAAGTGGAAACCAGCAACGACGTTGATTTTATGGGTGAGGGTGAAATCCTGGATGTGATTTCTACACCAACTCCGGGTCATATACGAACCGAACTGGATACCTCATGGATGCTGATATCTGAAGAATTTTACGACACGTTACCTTCTATGTTTGTGGTTAAACAGTTTGGGAAAACAACAGAGAAGAAAATGGTGTTAACCTTTGACGATGGACCTCATCCTGTGTACACAAGACAAATCCTGGATATTCTAGATAAATACAATGTGGTAGCTAATTTTTTCATTGTTGGAATAGAAGCAGAAAAAAATATTCCACTGGTAAAACGAATTTATAATTCAGGACACGAAATCAGTAATCATACTTTTACGCATCCGAATATGGCTACGGTAAGCAAACAAAGAGCTTATCTGGAAATGGATGCCACCAAATTGCTAATAGAAGCCATTACAGGAAGAAGTACTATTATGTTCAGGGCTCCGTTTAACGCCGATAGCCGTCCTGAAACCATGGAGGAGCTGATACCTGTAGCAATGAGCAGAACCAAAAACTATCTTACCATTGGAGAAAATATTGATCCTCTTGACTGGCAAATTGACGAGGACAAAAATTTTAATGGAGACAGTATTTTCAACAGAGTAGTAAGAATGAAAGACCGTGGCAATATTATTTTATTGCACGATGCAGGTGGAGACAGAAGCGCAACCGTTGACGCACTGCCGAAAATAATAGAGTACTTCCATAAAGAGGGTTATCAATTCACAACTGTTGCAGACTTAATGGGTAAAACCCGTGACGATGTAATGCCTCCTGTTCCCAACTACAAAGAAAACTATTTGTTAAGATTCAATTATTTTCTGGCAGAAGCCGGATACTATCTGGGCAAACTCTTTAATGCCACTTTCATTCTTTTTCTGGTGCTGGGTAGTATAAGGCTATTGGCTATATTGATTCTTGCAATAAAAGCAAGAAAAAAAGAAAAAGAAAAAGAGCTGTTGCCATTGAAAAATAATCCGCTGGTATCCATTATTGTACCTGCCTATAATGAGGAAGTAAATGCAGTAAGTTCATTGCATAACTTATTAAAATGTACTTATCCTAATTTCAATATTATTTTTATTGATGATGGCAGTTCAGATCAGACACTATCCGTAGTGAAACAATCATTTGATCAACACCCGCAGGTTACCATATTACACAAAGCAAATGGCGGCAAAGCTTCAGCCTTGAATTTTGGTATCGGCCACACTAACGCCTCCATACTGGTTTGCATTGATGCCGACACAAAACTAAAACCCGATGCAGTTGAGAAACTGGTGATGCATTTTAATGATGAAGAGGTAGGTGCCGTTGCCGGAAATGTGAAGGTTGGCAATGAAATTAATCTGATTACCCGCTGGCAAAGCATTGAGTATACTACCAGTCAAAATATGGATAGAAAAGCATTCAGTCTTCTCAATGCTATTACTGTGGTGCCGGGCGCAATTGGTGCATTCAGAAAATCAGCTGTACTGGAAGCGGGTGGTTTTACTTCGGACACGCTTGCAGAGGATTGCGATTTAACCATTCGCATTTTGCGTGAAGGATATACAATTGCTAATGAAAACAATGCAATTGCATTAACCGAGGCACCCGAAACAGTAAAACAGTTTTTAAAACAAAGATTCCGATGGACATTTGGTGTTTTACAGACTTTCTGGAAAAACAGAGATGCCATATTTAATGTTTCATTTAAGAATCTCGGTTTTATAGCTTTACCCGATATTCTGCTTTTCAAATACATAATTCCATTGTTTTCTCCATTTGCAGATTTACTAATGATACTGGGATTACTAACCGGCAGTGCGGGAGAGATTGGATTGTACTACAGCATCTTTCTGGTTATAGACATTATACTGGCCGCTTTTGCTTTTTCCGGAGAAAAAGAGCCTTACTGGAAGCTAATCTGGCTGATTCCACAAAGAATTATTTACCGCTGGCTCCTGCTCTGGGTATTGCTTAAAACCATGCGGAAAGCGGTAAAGGGAGAACTCCAGCATTGGGGTGTGCTCAAAAGAACAGGAAATGTACAGGAAGCCATATAAAAAAGTGCTTACTTTGCAACTTTCCAGCAAAAATCAATTGTATGAAACTAAAAGATATTCAGGTACTGAATGAAAAAGAAACCCGAGGT